>NZ_MDAW01000114.1:0-66656 GCF_002875385.1 Vibrio sp. 10N.222.52.B12
CGGGGCGGACCATACATTTTTATGTTCGAAACTGGCGAGGCAGAGATTAAAGTACTTTCTCTTTGATCACTTTCATTACGCCCGAGTCACGATTGCTTGGTGCGGAGAAACGTGCGATTTTCTTCACCGCTTCGTGCGCGTTTTCCATCGCGTAGGAATGCTCGCTCACTTGCAGCATCTCTAGGTCATTCAGGTAATCACCAAACGTCATGGTCTCTTCTGGACCAAACCCCATGGTATCTTGAAGGTGTTTGATCGCCGCGCCTTTTGATGCTTCTGCATTCATCACGTCTAGCCAAATCTTCGCGCTCACCACAACTTGATGACTGTGACCAAACTTCGCACTCATGGTTGGGAAAACCAACTCTTCAGAACCACCAAAGTGACAAATCGCTACCTTGATAAACTCATCGTCAACGGCCAATAGATCTGGCACGTATTCACAGCGATGGTAGTACTTCTGGAACTCTTCCAACGCTTTAGGATCTTTGGTTTCAATGTAAGCCGAACGCTTACCACACAGCACTAGGTGCGTGCCTTCAATTTCACGAGCCGCTTGGATGATCGCATCAATTTCTGTTTTTGGAATGGTGCAGCTATATAGCTCTTTATCTTGGTACATCACCAAGGTGCCGTTTTCCGCCACATAAATCATACGGTCTTGAATCGGTGCAAACGTATCGCGCAAACTGTAGTACTGACGCCCCGATGCCGCCGAGAATAGAATGCCCTTCTCTTCTAGCTGCAAAAACAGATCAAAGAACTCAGGGTCTAAACGACCGTATTGGTCAAGTAAGGTGCCATCCATATCGGTGGCAATAAATTTGATGCTAGCTTGTGACATGAACTTAAACTCAAATAAAGCAGCGCAGGTCACTCATCGAATGAAAGCAGGCTGCAAAAAATAGTCTTGGTAAGGTACAGGATATTGGGTGAATCTCAAGCCGAAATGATAGGGTATCATTCAGGAATCAGCTTGAGATAATGAGGAAATTAGGCGGTAGCCAAGGTACTAGATTCCGCCATGGGCTGAACCATTGGTTTGGCCAGCCCCAGACTGTGAATGGTGCCAATCAAGAAATCGAGTTCGCGATAAATCTCAGCAACGGCTTCAAACTCCCCCGCTGGCTCATCCAATTTTGGCTCAAACAGTTCTTTCCAATGCGAAATGGCAATATAGAGCTTTCCGTTCACTTGAGAAAACGACAAGCGAGAAAACTCGCTCTCACGATGAAAAGTCAGCACACGCTCGATCAATTCATCCGTCAGCAGTTGCTTTGCGGTGTCTAAATCGTCGCTGTACACCTCATACTGTTGGTCAAACTCTGGGTGACCCATTCGCACTCTTTTACCTATCTGAATCTTGAAGAAGCGGTCCCACAGCTTTTCACGAAGCGTTGGCCCATCATCGCGGTCACTCAAAACAAAGGTGCAAACGTCGTCATTCATCGGAACGTCTATTTCACAAAACAGCCCCGCAAAAAATACGTGATGCTTACTCGAGCTGTCGCTTCCTGAATTGATGAGCTTTGACGCTTCTATCTCAGACATCACCACCTTCGCATCACCGATGGTGCCTGAAATATAATCGTCACTCACAAAGCCATCACAACGGTCTAAATACAAGCCGCTGCGCTCGAAGGTCTCTTTGGATAACTTGCGATTTGGGTCCCAAGTGAGTGAGGGCTCAATGTGCGCTAACAAACTCTGCATGATGTGCTGCTTGTAGGTCGTGCGAAACTGATTGTGCTTTTGATTGAAGTACGCCCAACCGCCGAGCATCAATGCCAAAAGAACAAACACCGTCGCAGAGGTGGCAAGGTCAAACACGACGGTGCCAAAGAAACCCAGAACGGCCAAACCTAGAAACTTGCGTCGACGCAGTGCTTCTAAACGTAAAGCTTCAAGCGGTTCGAGCTTGTGCCTTAAGTCATTTTCAAACAGTGTTTTGAGCTGATCTGTCGTCATCAATTTCCTTTCATTTTTAGAGTTGAGTCCATTACCAACAATGGCAAGATGAGTCGCTGCTACCGCTACAAGCGTCACTCGGAACGCAATCCAAAGAGCTGCATCCCATGTCCGTTACACAAGATGAGTCTTTGTTCTTACGCCGCTTGCGATTACGGGAAGGTTCCTTAGTTTGAAGACGCTGATGAGCATGTCGACAGCGTGCAAACTGCTCTTGAACACTGATATAGCTAGAAAACACGCCTTTGCGTTGAATCATTTTGCTGATGGCAGCAGAACAAGAATCCGTGCCGTAATACACCGCATGAGCGCAGCGGAAGCCTTTGTGTGGGGATAAAAAGCGTTGATAAAATCGTATCAATGCCAACACCAGTTTAGACATGCTTTTCCTTTTGCATCTAATGAGTCATTTGAGAACTACGCCTTTATTAATCAATCAAGACAGTACATCACTCAAATTAATCATTTCAAACGCAATCCTAATTTCTGCGCTCTAAGCGATGAAAATCATTGAGATAGGAAATAAAGGCAAGCCGACACAGCTAGCTCAGGAGCGCCTTCGAATAGCAATCACAGCCAAAACAGGTACAATCCGTGCTCGATTTTTATTTCGCGCGGACTCACTCTCATGCACTCGCCTGAACAATGCTTTACTCGATTTACTGCGAACATTTCTGGCTACGACTTGCCGGCGCAGTTTACGTTTCCGTTCTACTACACGCCTCACCCATTGTGTGTGTTGGCTGCCGGGCAATTGCAGCAGCACCTAATGACACAAACTGACTTCGAACACGATTTCGGTCTTGAGGATGAGCAAAACGGACGCGGCAAGATGTTCGGTGTTTTGCTAGTACGTAACCCGCAAGGTGAGCTTGGTTATTTCAGCGCTTTCTCTGGCAAGATTGCCGAACAAAACTTGCTTCCAGGTTTTGTTCCACCCGTATTCGACATGCTGACAGAAGAAGGTTTCTTCCGAGGTGAGACAGATGCCATCAATGCTGCGAACGCGGAATACAAAGCCTTTGCTGCCAACCCTGAACTGGCACAACTGAAAGCAGAAATCAAAGCCGACCGTGAAGCGTATCAGCAAGAAGAAAATGCCCATCGCCAAGTTATGATTGCCGGCCGCGCAGAACGTAAACAGCAGCGCAAACAAGGCGAACAAACACTGAACCCAGCAGAATTGAAAGTGCTACTGGATGATTTGGGTAAACAAAGTGTGGCTGAGAAGAATGTGCTCAAGTACCTCAAACAAGCTTGGGACGAAAAGCTCGCAATCAAAGAAGCGCGCTTAACCGAACTAGAACAAAAACTGGCAGAACTCAAAGAGCAGCGCAAAGACTTGTCTAATGCGCTACAGCACAAACTGCATAAGCAATACCGCTTCTTGGATAACCACAGCGCAGAGCGCGATTTGGTGGATATTTTTTCTCCTACCACCAATCCAATACCACCAGCAGGTGCAGGTGAATGTGCGGCACCGAAACTGCTTCAGTTCGCATACAAACATGGTTATCAGCCACTTGCCTTGGCGGAGTTTTGGTGGGGCGTTTCACCGAAGTCGGAAGTGCGCCAGCACAAGAAGTTCTACCCATCTTGCAACAGCAAATGCCAACCGATTTTGGGGCACATGCTGCAAGGCTTGGATGTGGAACCAAACCCATTAGCAGAAAACTGGGCAGAAGATAAAGAGCTGGAAATTCTCTTCCAAGATGAAGCCATGGTGATCGTCAACAAGCCTTCGGGTCTGCTTTCCGTTCCGGGGAAAACCATCAAGGATTCGGCGTACACACGCCTGCAAGCGATGTTCCCAGATGTCGAAGGGCCGTTCGTCATTCACCGCCTAGATATGGCGACATCGGGGATTTTAGTGTTTGCTTTAACCAAACGCGCCAACAAGAGCCTGCAAAAGCAATTCATCACACGTGGCGTACAAAAGCGTTATATGGCGCTGTTAGAAGGCGTGTTAACCGAACCTGAAGGTGAAATCTCGCTACCGATGCGTGGCGACCCAGATGACCGTCCACGTCAACTGGTGTGCTTTGAACACGGTAAACCTGCAGAAACTTACTGGCAGCTGATTGAAGTCAAGGACGGACGCAGCAAGGTGTACATGTACCCGAAAACAGGGCGAACCCACCAACTGCGTGTACATAGCGCCCACCACATGGGATTGAGCATGGCAATGGTTGGTGACGGCTTGTATGGCGAAAAAGCCAACCGCCTGCATTTGCACGCTGAGATGTTGGAGTTAGACCATCCATACAGCAAAGAGCGTATGTGTTTCCAAGCAGAGTGTGAGTTTTAAAACGACTTATCAATGCAGAATAGATAGCAAAAAGGCACTGAATTTCAGTGCCTTTTTTACGTTTAGAGCGAGATAAGGTTAACTCACCTTAAACTTCGTCCACACTTGAGAGCGCCAGCGTCTTGCCATGATGATACCGCGTACCCATTCATCCAGAGCAATCGCCATCCAAGCACCAATCACGCCGTAACCCAAATGAATACCGAAGAGGTAAGAAAACACCACACCCAAGCCCCACATGCTCAGAATACCCATCTGTACTGGGAACTTGATATCTCCAGCGCCTTTCAGTGCCGAGATGAAGATAAGGTTAAACACGCGGCCCGCTTCTAGCACGATTGAGCCCATCACCAATGCGCCTGCCAATGCCAAGATTTCAGGCTGATCGGTAAATACACTCAAAATCTCTTCGTGGAACAGGTAGATCAAACACGTTGCCGCCGTTGATGCAGCAAAGCCAACTAAGAAATAAATCTGCACGCGTTTCAGAATACTGGTTACCCAACCTTTACCTATGTAATAGCCAGTCTGAATTTGAGCCGCCTGTCCAATGGCCAACGCAAAGGCGAACGAGAAACGCGCGATGTTTTGCGCATAAGTAAACGCCGCAAGTGATGACGTCCCCATTTGCACTACAAAATACACGATACAGATCTGCGCCATGTTGTAAGACAGCACCTCACCCGCGTTCATGCCACCGATTTTTAAGATCTTTTTGAACACGTCTTTCGGCACTTGTTTTACCTTGGACATAGGCAGTTCAATGCTGCTGCGTTTCAAAATCACGCCCAACAATAACGTACCAATGACTTGGCTAACTACCGTTGCAACCGCTACGCCCTCTACTCCATAAACAGGCAAGCCAAATGGCTGATAAAGTGCAATGTAGTTACCGATGATGTTGAACACACCAGAAATCAGGTTCACTACCATTGGTGAGCGTGAATAACCGTGGCTACGCAGAATCGTGGTAAAGACGATACCGATGGTGACGTTGAACGTCATCGCACCGCTGATCAGCAGGTACTCGCGCGCATATTGCTCAACCTGAGCTTCTAAGCCGTAATACGGTAAGAAGAAAACCGCGCCAATCACGGCGAGTACACTTAAGAACGCACCAACAATGACCGATAACGCAACACTGGCGACACCGACATCGACCGACTCTCTTTCACGCCCTGCACCGTTATATTGCGCAATCAAAATGCCCGTGCCACTGCTGACAAAGGTGGATACGATGATCAGGAAAAACGTTAATTGAGTGATAACACCGACCGCAGACACGGCTTTGTCTGAGTAACCACTCAACATGAATACGTCACTGGTTCCTAAAGCCGTCCGTAGCAAAATTTCGACAAGTATCGGCCAAGCCAATGCCACGATGGACATACGTTGGTTGATATTCTGGCTTTTAGGCATGTGTTTGGGACCTTTCCTACAACTAAAACTGCCCCACAGAAAACTGTGAGGCAGTTCAAAAAAATTAGATTTCTTAGAATTTGGCTATGTTTGTTGGTTGTGTATTTAATCAACAAAATGCAGGCGCGAATTCTAGACGGACTTTGGTCACAAATACAGCGATATTTCGCCTGTTTCGCAAAATATTTTCTAATGGATTAGAGACGCACTTTAACTCGGAGAACGAAACTTAGACACGGTCGATTGACGGACAATCAGATCAATCGGTGGCAGGCGAACTTCGTGCCTATCTCCGCTCAACAAATTGAGAATGGACTCAGCACAAACTGCACCAACTTCTTCAATCGGTTGACGCATTGTGGTAAGCGCAGGTGTGAAATATTGCGAAGTTGGCAAGTCATCAAAACCAATCACAGAGACATCTTGAGGCACACGAATACCATGATCATGCAATGCCTTTATCGCCCCATAGGCCGTTTGGTCATTGGCGGCAAACAGTGCTGAAAAGTGCACTTTCGATTCAATCAACTCAACGGTTTTTTCATAACCGGTTTCACTGCTGAAATCGCCTTGCTTGACCAATTTTGGCAACACTTTAATACCTGCTTCTTGCAGGGCATTTTTGTATCCCACAAAACGAGCCACCGCATCCGGTTGATTCAACAACCCTTTGATATGGGCGATATTCACATGGCCCTGTTGCATTAGATGCAGCGTCGCCATGTATCCGCCCAATACATTATCTATATTTATCGATCGAACCTTGTCACCTATCACGTCATATCCAACAGCAACGACGGGAATTCGCTGGGCATAATCGAGAATCTGCTCTTCCGTTAAACTGCCCGTCACGATGATTACACCGTCTACATTACTCTTTGCCAAATACTCCAAAGCATGAGATTCCAGTGAACGCTGCCAATGCCCTGTAGCAATCACAAGTGAATACCCCTGTGCATTGAGCCCCTTTTCCATGTCATTCAAGATACGACTGGAATGTGGACTTTCAGGATGCTGGATCAGCACACCTATCGTCATTGAACGCGTATTGGTGCCCTGTCCCATTTGATAGTTCGGTTTGTAACCGAGTGATTTGATCGCCTTTTCAATATTCTGACTTTTCTCGTCAGAGACATACGTCGTGCGATTGAGGAAACGTGAAACGGTACTCGGGGAAACCCCCGCCAACTTTGCCACATCATAAATGGATGTCGCTTTTTTATTTTTTTTCATTGTAGGAATTTTCCCAGCAAGCTAATAATAAAAATATAAGTTGCGACGGGGAGCGCGACAACGTTTTGATAAGGGAAATGAGAACTAGATAAGTCGCCAGTGCGCAAACGCGCACTGGCTTTCATATCGGGGGTTTAGAATGTTGCGAGCGAGTTTTCACTCAGCGCATCAAATAGATGAATAGCATCCAAATCTAAGTAAAGTGTGAGTGTGTCCACATCCACTTCTGCGGCTTGAGTTTCCACCATCAAAGGCTGGCCCGCGATTTCAGTCTTCAATAGAATGCTGGCGCCCAGTAGCTCCTTGTCTTTAATTTTGACAGGGAACGGCAGTACGCGATCGTGATCGACCTGTTCTGCACGCAGATGGATATCCGTTGGACGAACACCAAAGTGCAAAGCTAAGTTCTTAGACGCATGCGCTTTAAAACGTTCTGGCAACGGAATACGAACCTCGCCCAATTCCACTTCCCAGTTGCCTTCCTCACCCACTAGTTTCGCATCCAGCATGTTCATTGATGGGTTACCAATAAACTGAGCCACAAATTTGTTTGCCGGGCGTTGGAACACTTCTGTTGGTGTACCGACCTGAGCCACATAACCATCTTTTAGAATCACGATGCGATCCGCCAATGTCATGGCTTCAATCTGATCATGTGTCACGTAAATGGTAGTGGTCTTCAGTTCACGGTGAAGGTGTTTGATCTCTTCACGCATGACGCCACGTAACTTGGCATCTAGGTTCGACAACGGCTCATCAAACAGGAATACTTTTGGCGTACGTACCATTGCACGACCCATTGCCACGCGTTGACGTTGACCACCAGACAGCTCTTTTGGCTTACGTTCTAATAACGCGTCAAGCTCAAGCATTTTCGCAGCTTTGCGTACTTCGACATCGATTTGGTCTTTTGGCATCCCTTTTAGCTTAAGGGCAAAAGCGATGTTCTCGTAAACCGTCATATGTGGGTACAGTGCATAACTTTGGAACACCATCGCAAGGTCACGGTCTTTGGCATCGACTTTGTTCATCAACTTGTCACCGACGTAAATCTCACCACCAGTGATGCTTTCCAACCCCGCAAGCATACGTAGTGTAGTCGACTTACCACAGCCCGAAGGACCGAGAAAAACCACAAACTCGCCATCTTGAACCGTAAAGTCGAAGTGTTTCACAACCTCAACATCATCGTAGGATTTCTTGATGTTTTTGAATTCGACTTTTGCCATTACTGGTTCTCCTCTGCTCGATCTAGCAGCATGTTGCGATAAGCAATTGCGCTCGCTTTTAAGGTGCGTTTTTGTGTTTGGTAATCCACGTGAACAATGCCAAAGCGCTGCTTATAACCATAAGCCCACTCAAAGTTATCCATTAGGCTCCAAGCGAAGTAACCATCGACCTTCACACCAGCCTTAATAGCTGCATCTAGCGCTTCTAGGTGCTGCTGGAAGTAACGCACACGTTGCTCATCATTCACTTCGCCGTCAATGCAATGGTCATCGCCAGCCGCGCCGTTTTCAGTGATGTAAAGTGGTGGTAGGTTCGGGTAACGGTCATTCAAACGCAGGAGTAAATCCGTCAGCGCTTGTGGGTGAATTTCCCAACCAATGAATGTGTGCTCTTGCTCCGGTTGAGGTACTGTTTCAATATCGCCATGTTCGTTGTAGCGCACCACACAACGGGTGTAGAAGTTAATGCCAATAAAGTCCAAGTCAGTTTGAATAATATCGAGGTCACCTTCCAGAATCATAGGTAGGTTATGCGCCTGGCGATCCAACACAATTTGAGGGTATTCCCCCTTCAGTACTGGGTCCATAAACCAATGGTAGCCTTCTGCATCACTGTATTCTGCCGCACCAATGTCTGCGTCACTGTATGGGTAAGCTGGCGTCGCATTGAAGACACAACCGTGCATCGCATTGGGTGCATTCTTACGCATGTGTGGAATCGCAAGACCATGGGCCAACATCAAGTGGTGCGCAGACAAGAAACCTTCACGTTCCCCCTTAAGACCCGGAGCATGTTCACCCCAGCGGTAACCTAAATAAGCAGAGCAGAACGGTTCGTTTAATGTTGCGTACGAATCAATTTTGTCGCCGAAGTAAGCACTAACTACTTTTGCGTATTCCTCAAACTTGTAGGCTGTTTCTCGGTTTAGCCAGCCGCCTTTGTCTTCAAGGTATTGCGGTAGATCCCAGTGGTAAAGCGTCACGAAAACCTTCAAACCGCGAGCGTGGCACTCATCGATGATTTGCTCATAGAACTTCAAGCCTTCTTCATTCACCTTACCATCTTCAGGAATGATGCGAGGCCACGCCATCGATAGACGGTAAGCGCCCACACCCAAACCTTGGATCATCTCGATGTCTTGCTTCCAAAGATGGAAATGGTCACACGCCACGTCGCCATTATCTGCGTTATCGACAGCACCTGGCTTATCGCAAAAGGTGTCCCAGATTGAAGGCGTACGCCCACCCAGTTGTGCGCCACCTTCAATTTGATAAGAAGACGTTGCGACACCGAATAAGAACTCTGGGCTGCGTAGTTTAGAATCTTGTGGTAATTGGAATTTATTCATTGTTATAAAACCTTTTATTTCGCTTAGCCCTTGACGGCACCAGAGGTCAAACCGCTGATCATCTGTTTAGAGGCAAATAAGTAAGTAATCACTAACGGTAAAATGGAGATGGTGGTTCCGAGCATCACCGCTCCCCAAGGCGTATTCGGAATGCCCTGCACACTTCGCAGTGCCTGCGTAATCACGTAATTTTCTGGCGTTGTCAGTACCACAAGTGGCTGCATAAACATGTTCCAGAAGAAGACAAACTGCACGATTGCTAGGGTTGCGAGAGCCGGTTTCATCAGTGGCAATACCACGCTCCAGTAAGTACGGAATTCACCTGCGCCATCTAACTTCGCCGCTTCTAACAGCTCTTTCGGAATCGATGCCACCACGTGTTGGCGCATCAAGAAGATGCCAAATGGCGTTGTCGTGAACGGTAACCAAACGGCAAGGTGGTTATCGAGCAAGCCAAGGAATTTCACGATCATGAAGTACGGGATCAAGCTCAGTACAGGTGGAATCATCATCGAGCCAACTAACATGCCAAACAGCAAGTTTTTGCCCTTAAACTTGTACACCGCAAACGCGTAACCGCCCATGCTACAAAACAGCAGTGAAATCGTGGTGCCTAAGAAAGCAATGTAGATGGAGTTAAACATCGCCTGCCAAAACGGCATGATTTCCAGTAGCTTTGCGTAGTTCACCGCGAGGCTGTCACCAATCGCAAAGCTGATGCCTGTGCCGAAGATTTCAGTACGGTCACGCGTCGATAGCAACGCCGACCAAATGAACGGGAATACGGTCATGATGGCAGACACCACCAACACAGTGCCGAGAATCACCATCAGTATCTTGGTAAAGATCTCGATGCTGCGGTCGCTTGGACGCCAACGCTGCGCCGTAGGTAAGGTAGTTGTAGTCATCTTATTGCTCCCCTAGACCTTTCTTACCGAAGAAGAAGAATTGAATCGCCGTACAGCCTGCAATCAAGGTAAACAGTAACCATGAAATCGCTGACGCAGTCCCCATCTCTAACCACTCCCAGCCCACTTTGTAGAGGTACATAGAGATGGTTAAACCAGACTGGCCTGTACCACCCGTACCGCGCGTTAGGACGAAAGGTTCTTCGAACAGCTGCAAGTTACCGATGATGGTCATTGTGACCGCAAAGAAGATGAATGGACGAATCATTGGCAGCGAAATGCTCCAGAAACGACGCCATGCGTTTGCACCGTCCATGCGTGCCGCTTCTAGGATGTCTTTAGGAATCGTCATCAAGCCCGTGGTGTAAAGCACGATGTTGAAACCGGTGTATTTCCAGAACACCATGATGGCGATAGAAGGCTTCACCATAGTTGCATCATCTAACCAACGGATTGGTTGGAAATCGTTAACCCAAGAGAATGCCCAACCAAAGAGCGTGCTGTCCGCCAGTGCCATTAAGCTTTGGTTGATGATCCCTGAGTTTGGTGAGTACATGTTGAAGAAGATAAGCGACGCTGCCACCGTAGATGTGATGAACGGTAGGAAGTAAGCCGACGTTAACCAATGGCGGAAACGGTCACCCAAAGACACCAAAATGTACGCCACAGGTAGAGCAACCAAGTGCTGCGCCACGCCCGATGTAATCGCTAGCCAGAGTGTGTTCTTTAATGAACGCCAAAGCCATGGGTCGGTCAGTGCAATGTGGTAATTCTCAAAACCCACATAATCCATCGCCCCCAAACCTTCAACAGGGTTCCATTCATGGAAGGAAAGAAAAATAGAAAACAGTAACGGGAAAATCCCAAACACGGAAAAAATAATCAAAAACGGCAGTAGGAATCCATACGGTGTAAGCGCTTTCAAATTTAGACGAGAAAAAATACTCTCACGCTCTGATGTTTCCATTACCTTGCTCGCTGCCTGATTCATAGTAACGACCTCTCATCAGGAGGGCGTGGTGCCCTCCTTGCTTACCAATTAGCAAATTGCTTACATGTTGCGAGTACGGCGCTTGATCATGCGCTCTGCATCTTTCAATACCGTTTCAATGTCTTTACCTTCATCCAACACTTCCATCAGTGCATTTTCTAAGATGATAGAGCGAGCAACGTGGTCGCCTTTTGCTGGTGCCACTGGTTTGATGTTTTGTGCCACTTCTGCAAACAGTAAGCGCGCCTGCTGACCACCTAAGAATTCAATTTTCTCTTCAAACATTGGGTCGTCGTAAGTTGTGGTGTTTGCAGGGAACGCTGCAATAGTGTCGAAGTGTTTAAGTTGAATCTCACGCTTAGTTGTCATGTATTCGATCAGCTTCCAAGCGTCATCTTGGTGCTTAGATTGCGTAGGAATCGATAGGAATGAGCCGCCCCAGCTTCCGTAAATACCATCAGGAAGGTTAGATACGCCCCAGCTGCCTGCTGTTTCTGGCGCAATCCAGTTGTTTAGGTGACCAAGTAGCCAAGCACCAGAAAGCTGTGTTGCAAATGTGCCGTTACGGAAGCCTTCGTACCATTCGTTTGACCACGCAAGAATGCGACCGTCCAAGCCTTTATCACGGATCTCTTTCGCTACTTCAAAAGCGTGAACAAAGCGCTCTGACGTCACTACTGGGTTGCCGTCTTTATCAAAGTAAAGACCTTCTCCCTCGGGTACTGTGGTGAAGATGATCGCTTGCGCCACATCTGCTGCAGAGGCAATCAACTGAACATTCTGTTGTTTAAGTTTTTCACCCGCCGCGATGTAAGAATCCCAATCTTTGATCGCTTCGTTGATATCAATACCCGCTTTTTCAAAAATGTCAGTGCGGTAATACATCACACCCGGACCAAGGTCGACAGGCATACCGTACACATCACCGTCTGCGCCTTTACCTTGCGCCCATGCATAAGGTGCGAAGCTCTCTGCATATTTATCAGCGCCGTATTTTTCAGACAGGTTAACCAAACCACCCGATGCCACAAATGGGCCTATTTTTTCTACATCAACAACAATCACATCACCCGCACCAGAGCCCGTTGCTAGGTTGGTTGTTAGCTTTGTATGGTGATCACCGTGGTTATTCATCAGGTAATCAACCTTAATCCCTGTTTCTTTCTCGAAATCCGGTAGCAGCACTTTCAAACTGCTGTCGAAATCTGGGAAGCCATCAAAGCGAATTTTGGATTCATCAGCTGCGTTTACCGTCGCAGCCACACCCAATGCAGCGGTCATCGCAAGCGTCAAAGTTTTCAGTTTCATGTTGTTGTCCTTAATTATCGTTTTATAGGGTATGCAGTTCCTTGACCGAACTTCTTGGCACTAAGGCCGGTGATAATTTGAAGTTCACATCTCGTTTGTTTTTATTGAGGATTTGAATCACGAGCTGGACAGCTTCAGCACTCATTTGCTCAATAGGGAAGTTAACTGTGGTAAGGGCTGGCGTGAGGTAGCGCGCAAACAAAATGTCATCAAATCCGACCAGAGATACTTGCTCAGGAACATCAACGCCATGGGCTTTAAGCACTTCATAAGCACCAAAGGCCATGTGATCATTACAAGCAAATACGGCAGTAAAATGACAATCGCGCTTCAATAACTTGCGCATTGCGCTTTCCCCAGACTCTTCGGTAAAACCGGCCTCTGAGACCAATGCTTCGTCATACTCCATTCCCGCTTCTTCAAGAGCCTTGCGGTAACCTTGTAGACGCCCCCGAGCATCGGACTTGTCCAGAGGGCCGGTGATACACGCTATGTTGCGATGCCCCATACGCAACAAGTATTCGGTCGCCAACTGGCCACCAAATTCGTTGTCGATCTCAATACAGCTTTGTGCCATTTCAGGGATGAAGCGGTTAACTAACACCACCGGCATACCCTTTTCTTTAAGATCGATTAAATAATCATCTGTTAGGTTTTGTGCGTGCAAAATCATGGCATCAACGCGTCGACCAAGCAGGAACTCCACCGATTCACGCTGACTTTGTTCTGAGTTAGAACCCGCTGTAACAATCACGTGGTAGCCAAAACGACGTAGACGCTCTTCCATGCTGTGTAAGATGCCAGAGTAAAATGGACCACCAAGCTCCGGCACTATGATGCCAATGCTGCCCGTGCGGCTTGATGCCAATGCCTGCGCAATAGAATTAGGACGATAGCCAAGTGTTTGAATCGCTTTTTCGACTTTCAGCTTTTTATCATGACTCACTCGGCTGGTGCCGTTGATCACACGAGAAACCGTAGCCTGAGAAACACCAGCGTATTCAGATACATCTTTAATCGTCGCCACAAGAAACCTCTTCCACTTGAACCTCAAGATTCAATCTTGCTTCGAGATAAGCTCCTCGAAACCGCTTTCATGGCAGCTAGTATTTCGGATTCACTGAGGTGTTATCGTGAGAGAAATCACACCGAAATCCCTTTAAATTCGGGCAATGTTTGAAAGAATGAGGCGCGTGGCAGTTTGCTTTCATCTCATGAAACCGTTTCATGAAATGGTTATTTCACGCTCAAATAAAACCAAGCAAAGGCATTGATTTCACAACTCTTTAATATCGATCCATGAATCAAAAACGGCGAGTAAGAAACAAAAAAAGAGCCGCAAATGCGGCTCAAAATAGGGTTAAGAATGGACAGTTTGGCACTCAACTGGCTGCAATGAGCGCCATGACAAAATAGAGAGAGTTAAGAGTGTAGTTTGAGATGGCTTACCACCAAGCTTCCCACATCGCACCTAGGCTAAGCGTATCTTGCTTAGGATCGTTGATGCCAGTCGCTTTGTTGTCCACCTCACCGACTGTTGCGTAGAAGCGCAGCATTGGTCGAGCACCAGCGCCCCAATCAAACGAGATGTTTTGTGATAGGGTGACTTTCCAACCTGTATTGTCATCGTCAGCACGTGCGTAGTCGACCATCTGGTAGCCTGCTTCTAACCACGTAGAGTGTGCATCGTTCCAAAAGTACATCGGACGTACGATAGCACTGTAGTTGGTGCGCTCATCTTCCACCGCACTTGAACCATCAACGGAATAATCGTGGTAAGCCAATAGGTATTCAATCGCGGCTTTTTCACCGAGATCGGCATTACCTTCGAAACTTGCATAAATCGTAGTGAGGTCTTCTGTTTTCCAGAATACGCCGTTATCGGCATTGTCTGAATAACGCAATACTAAACGGTTTGAACCACTATCGTGTGCACGAGAAATCACCGCACCCAATTGGTACGCGTCTATGTGCTCAGAGCTATCAATCGCTTCGGAATCAAAGCCGTAGTTTGCGTACAACTCTAGATCTGCAAAACCCATGTCGATACCATGCAATTTAGAAGTGAAAGCGTATGCGCCGCTGTCACCCGTTCCTGCACCACCCGTACATGAGATAGAAGGGTTTGAACCCGGATCGACAATTTCTGGGCTACAATTTTCTACCGCTGCAACCACACCGAAATCCAGTTTCACAGAGCCAAGCTCAAGGTTATTGATACCACCACCTTGACCATCATGCATCATCCAAAAGTAGTCATTGATGCCTTGTTGTGGACGTTGATGGAAATCACGACCCGCCCAAATGTAAGCATTCGGCTGGCTTTCGAAAACATTCGTTACACCTGCGTAAGCCTTTTTCAGGTTCACTTCATCGCCCCAGTGATCGAACATCACAACCACATCCCAGATCGCACCGCTGTCATTCTTGAACGCTTTCGCTAACTGGAATTCACCGCCGTTGCCTTCGTTACCTAATCGACCAATTGCTGATGACCCATTAAATGAACCATCAACCATCACATATTTCTGGTCGCCAGCTTGATAATGTGCGCCGTAGCGAGCATAGCCGGAGAAGACAACACCATAAGGAATCTCAATATCCGGAGTCAGTACAGCCGGTTGTTGATCATCAACATAATTAGGATCGATGCGATTCTCCAGTTCTTGAATGCGTTTTTCCAGAGCTTCTACATCAGAATCGGCAGCAAAAGTAGAGAGAGAAGCGAGCGAAGCGGCCACTGCAAGCGCGAGAGGTAAAACCTTTAAGTTTTTCATGTGATTTCCCTAAGTTTTTAGTAGGTGTAATTATTTCAATAGGGATCTTAAGGAATGAAACGTTTGAAAAGCCGCTACGGCTTCACATGGCCATCGTGTTCAAAATGACATGAAACAACGCGTGAAACTCACAATATTTATTAGCGCGTAAAATCAGACAGTTAAAATAGTGCTTGTTAGATTTTACATTTTGAAATCGCTTTCATTTCACAGGATTGTTTAATTTCTATCACGTTAATTTGTGCAAAATAAGAGCAATCCACTCATGATGACATGAAACATTTCATAATCATGAAACATTTCATACTTCGTAAATTTCTTACAAATTCAACAAGTCACGTAAATAACAAACATGCTTCATATCACAATTAAGGGCTTTGCTATTCCATGTACTACTTAATTACGACCTAGAATAGGCATTAAATAAGTCTAAAGTAGGGATACACAATGTCGAAATTGGCCGGAGCACGCCTAGAAGAAATGGCGGATATCCGATCGACAAGAAAAAAGAAGATAGTTTTTCTCTGTTCTAGCATCGCCACTGCATTTCTAACCTATGGCTCTGTCCTACACTACCTTGAAGGAAATTGGGGGCTCAGTTTACTCATTGGTTTATGTGCTTTGGCATGCTTAACCATCAGCTATCTGATCAAAGTCCGTGGTCACCACCAATACGCCGATCTTCTACTCACAAGCGTATTGATGTTTGATGGACTGTTGCTACTGCTTTATAACGACGCCCCTTCAGGTCGACTGCTTTGGCTCTACCCGATAGTGGCCGCCATTATCTTGATCAACGAATTCAAAGTTGGTCTGCTGTTTAGCGTGACGTACTCCCTCATCATCTTTTTCGGTTTAACCTTTTTAGAGAGTGTACCCACCGCCAGTGACATGACCGAGCGCCGATTTATGTTTACGCTGGTGGCTATCTGCTTTGTTTGTCATACCTTTTCTTACTATTACTCTAAAGTCGTGAACTACATTCAAACCCTGTATCGCGAAGGCATCGAAGAACTGGCTTACCTTGACCAGTTAACAGGATTAGCCAACCGTTGGAGTTTTGAAACTTGGGCACGTGCCAAGTTAGAAGAGTTGGAACAAGTTGAGACCAAAAGTGTCACGGCTTTAGTCTTTTTAGATATCGATAACTTCAAGCACATTAACGACAACTACGGACACGATGTCGGCGACCGTGTGTTAAAACACTTTGCGACTCGCTTAAAAAACAACATTCGTAATAAAGACAGAAAAACGGACAAGCATGACTACTCGATTGCTCGCTTTGCTGGTGACGAGTTTATCTTAATGCTTTACGACGTGCGCGGTAAGAAAGACCTAGACAATATTTTGGAGCGTATCGTCAACCTGTTCCAAAAAGGCTATCAAACGGACGACAACATCAATGAGTTAACCATGAGTGTAGGAGCGGCCATTTACGGCCAAGATGCAACAGATTTATCTGAACTGACTCGATGCGCAGACAAAGCTATGTACGCTGCGAAGCACACTGGCAAAAACCAGTACGCATATTACGAGCATTGCTCACATGCAGAAGAGTTGCGTCATCAAAGACACTCGTTGGTTGGCGCAATGGGAAATGTGACTTCATTGCAGCGTGACGCCAGCTTATAAACCAAACTGCAGAGCCTAAGTTAGGCGTACATATACATGGCCCATAAGCCAACAAGTAAAAACGTGACAAGCCAGATCACTTGGCCGATTTTGCTTGGTTTATCATCTCGTGGGACAAGAACAGGTTTGAGCGCTCGCTCTTTCATTTTGCCGACAAGGCTTTTCTCAATCGCTCGCTTATAGAAAGCACGTCGTTTTTGAGCCGCGTTGGCCACCTTAGTAAAGCGGTGACGTTGCTCATTAGTAAAATCCGCTGCCTCATAGCGAGGAGGAAGATCGGAATGTTTAGGTTGTACTGCCATCTCATCCTCCTTGGTCGATGGGTGCACCTGTTTTAAGTATATACATAATTAACACTTTATTGCCAAAAACCGTTGCATCTGAATAACATGCATAAAAAAGCCACCCGCAGGTAGCTTCTATATAAATCAGTCTTCAATCACTTGTCAGAGATGGCGCTGTGCTTATAAGTACTCACATAGGTAAGCCGTTGCGTCTTTAACTTGAAGCTCAAATGATGAGTTACCTTCGACTTCAAAAAACTCACCGCTGTTGTAAGTCACCCAATCAACCTCTCCAGCTTTCTTTACGATCAGTGCACCTTTGACGACACTCATACGTTCAGGAGCTTGTGTACCAAACGTGTATTCACCTGGCAACATCACACCGACACTGACATCCTGTCCTTGTTGGCTAAAACCCAGTGACTTTACGCCACCAGCAAAATAACTGTTTTCCTTAATACTCATTCTTTGGTTTCCTTATCAAAAATCAGCTCTTTTTTACCCTGTTTCGGTTTACGACTCAAGTCTCTAAATTGACCTTTTTTGAGCTATCGAATACTCAATAACTGTGTTTCGGAATGTAAAAGTGGACATCAGATCATAGTTTAGGTGTCGCAAAGGCGAGATTGTTTGTTTTTGCAGCGTAAGCTTCTCACCATATTAAAAAAGGAAAACAAGCAGGGATCATGACGACCACACCGCGCCGAAAACGCCAGAAGAAACCAGAACCGCAACCTTCATTTTGGGCTCGTCATCAGTTCAGAATCATCAAAGGAGGATTTGCGACGTTTGGCTGCGCGCTGTTGAGCTTTCTCGGCTACCAACTTTACGCTTCTTATCTCGACTATATCGATCCAGATAAAGTGTATGGCGAATGGATTGAAATTGGTGCGCCGCCTTATCAGACCGAACAACTTTCCTTTACTCCCGACGGGGTCTTTCGCAACCATCGCCTCGTCGCTACCCAGTTTGAGTTCGATGGCAAAGTTGTCACCCTAAACACCGGACTAGGTAAAACAGCCTACCAATTGTCTGGTTCTCACCTCTCTCCCCAAATACGTCGCGTAGAACCAAAGCTACCTGACCAACGCTTTGTGCTTAAAGGATTCGAGCACACCGTACAAGGTTCAGAAATTGGTGCCGCGTCCAAACGTCGAGCCGCATTGAGCGAGCACTTCAATCGCAAGTAATCTTGTTATCGACCCCATCAATCATACGTATCTTTCCCCAAATTCAACAGGGCCGTTACTGGCAATTTCTAACGTAACTTGCTCTGTTACATAATAAAAATTTAATTTCACTCGCAAAATAACATTGCCAGACTGAGTAGATAATTAATTAAACGCATGCAAAATATTTATAAATTATTGGCTCAATATTGTATTTTCTATGCAAAACAATGTTTCTTGTAGTGAGATTTGTGTAACAGAGTCGAATCTTGATTTATTTTTTTTTGAAAAAAAAAAAGCTTCTGAAATGCTGAATGTGATGCTTTTGCACAGTGTGTGAATCGGTTGTCTTTTCTGTCGCAAGAGCAGCTTGTGTTCGTGAATGAACATAAAATCAAGGATTGAGAGAGAAGTTATGATTCGATTTAACCTATGTGCAGCTGGGGTTGCCCTAGCTCTTTCTGGCGCTGCAAATGCGGCTCCAACAGCACCAAGTATCGACATGTATGGTTCTAATAACCTGCAATTTTCTAAAATTGAACTGGCAATGGAAACCACATCTGGCTACAACGACATGGTTAAGTACCATGAGCTAGCTAAGATCAACGTGAAATTTAACCAGTGGAGTGGTACTTCTGGTGACACTTACAACATCTACTTTGATGGAGTTCAAGTCGCTACAGGCCCTATCACTGGTAGCCAAACTACTGCGTCGTTTGAATACGGCCAAGGTGGTTTGTACCAAATGGAAATCGAAGCGTGTGACGCAACAGGCTGTGCGAAAAGCGCACCAGTAGAGATTACGATTGCGGATACAGACGGTTCTCATTTACCGCCGCTAACTATGAACGTTGACCCGAACAACAAAACCTACAACACCGACCCAAGTGTTGTCATGGGTACTTACTTTGTTGAGTGGGGCATCTATGGCCGTGACTACACGGTTGATAATATGCCGGTCGACAACCTGACTCACATCCTTTACGGCTTCATCCCAATTTGTGGTCCAAATGAATCAGTGAAATCGGTTGGTGGCAATAGCTTCAACGCACTGCAAACCGCTTGTCGTGGTGTGAACGACTACGAAGTGGTTATCCATGACCCATGGGCAGCTTATCAAAAGAGTTTCGCGCAAGCTGGTCACGAATACAGCACGCCGATCAAGGGTAACTACGCGATGTTAATGGCATTGAAGCAACGTAACCCTGATCTAAAAATCATCCCATCGATCGGTGGTTGGACACTGTCTGACCCATTCTTCGATTTCGTTGATAAGACCAACCGTGACACGTTTGTCGCATCTGTGAAGAAATTCCTAAAAACATGGAAATTCTACGACGGTGTTGATATCGACTGGGAATTCCCTGGTGGTGGCGGTGCCGCAGCAGATAAAGGTGACCCAGTAAACGATGGCCCTGCTTACATCGCATTGATGCGTGAACTACGTGCAATGTTGGATGAGCTAGAAGCAGAAACAGGCCGTACTTACGAGCTAACGTCTGCAATCGGTGTAGGTTACGATAAAATTGAAGATGTTGATTACGCTGACGCTGTTCAGTACATGGACTACATCTTCGCAATGACTTACGACTTCTACGGCGGTTGGAACAACGTACCTGGTCACCAAACGGCACTTTACTGTGGTTCATTTATGCGCCCAGGTCAGTGTGACGGCAGCGGTGTAGATGAGAACGGTGAAGCGTACAAAGGTCCTGCATATACAGCCGACAACGGTATCCAACTTCTTCTAGCTCAAGGTGTTCCTGCGAACAAACTTGTACTAGGTACAGCAATGTATGGCCGTGGCTGGGAAGGCGTAACACCTGATACGCTAACCGATCCAAATGACCCAATGACAGGTACTGCAACAGGCAAACTGAAAGGCAGCACGACTCAAGGCGTCTGGGAAGATGGCGTGATTGACTACAAAGGCATTAAGTCATTCATGCTTGGTGCAAACAATACTGGTATCAACGGCTTTGAATACGGCTACGATGCACAAGCAGAAGCTCCATGGGTGTGGAACCGTTCAACAGGTGAGCTGATCACATTTGATGACCACCGCTCTATTCTTGCGAAAGGTAACTACGCGAAGTCGCTAGGTCTTGCAGGTCTGTTCTCTTGGGAAATTGACGCAGATAACGGCGACATCCTGAATGCAATGCACGAAGGTATGGCGGGCGGTGTCGTTGTTCCACCAAACCGTAAACCAACGGCAGCAGCAGGTGCGGACCAAGCAGTAACAGGCCCTGCAAGTGTTGTGCTTGATGGCAGCAACTCAACAGACTCTGATGGTACAATCGCAAGCTATGCTTGGGAGCAAGTATCAGGTACAGCAGTGGCTCTATCTGGCGCAAACACTGCAACAGCAAGCTTTGATGCAGCAGAAGTGACTGCAGAAGAACAGCTAACGTTCAAGCTAACCGTGACAGACAATGACGGCGCAAGCGCTTCTGATCTTGTTGTGGTAACGGTTAAGCCTGCTGGCGTGATTGATCCACCAAATACAGCACCTGTTGCGCAGGTCTCTGCACCTGCAAGTGCGAAAGCTGGTGACATGGTTGTAATTGACGCTTCCGCTTCTAGCGATGCTGACAACGACACACTCACGTTCGATTGGACGCTACCTCAAGGTCTAAACGCAACAGTTAACGGTGCGAAAGTGACGTTCACAGCAGCAGAATACCCGCAAGACACTAGCCTAAGCTTCACTGTAAGCGTAAGCGATGGCCAAGCAGCATCTTCAGCAAGTGCAACCGTTGTTGTATCTAAGCACAGCACAGGTGGTGGCACTTGTACTAACGCATGGGATGCAACAGCTGTTTACACTGGCGGTGACCAAGTGACTTACGCAGGTAAGACTTGGGAAGCGAAGTGGTGGACACAAGGACAAGATCCTAGTAAGTCTGGCGAATGGGGTGTTTGGAAAGAAGTTGGCCCAGCTAACTGTAACTAAGCACTGATAAAAGCGTTGTGATTCAACATCACTCGCTTTCAATAGAGTTATAAAAGAAAAGGACAGCTTCG
The DNA here is from genome assembly GCF_002875385.1 of Vibrio sp. 10N.222.52.B12. NCBI lineage: Bacteria > Pseudomonadati > Pseudomonadota > Gammaproteobacteria > Vibrionales > Vibrionaceae > Vibrio > Vibrio sp. 10N.222.52.B12. Next base: position 21,603 of record NZ_MDAW01000114.1, read on the forward strand.
GCTGTCCTTTGTTGTTCTAACAGAATCTATTAAGTGCTTTTCAATAATCAGCTAGCTTCAATTAAACGGTCGAAACTCTGGAACACCTCTTCACACTTCATCACGCGACCGTGACCTTGGCCTTGAGTCGTCACTAATTCAACCCGTGCCATCTCACTCGCTGCTTGCGCAGAGACACTGTGCTTAGTGAACTTGTCTTGCTCATCATGAACAATGATGGTTTTTGCTTCGCGCTCTGCTAGACGCTTTTCTGGGTCAATCGACTGCAGTGGATAGCCAAACTGGTCCTCAACCTCAGACACCACCGCTTTGAATAACTTCATGGAGTATCCTGAGCGTGCAATGCTACCAAACAGGTTTTCTACATAATTCAGAACCGGAGCTATCAACAATAGAGGTTTGTTCTCTAGTTTACTGTGGCGACATTCCAGCGCCGACGCAGTGCCCATGCTGTGCCCAACTAAACCTGCTACGTCTTCCACCGAATCCAATACATCCTCTAGGCCACGAACAAACGCAGGGATGTGTCCGTACTGACCATCACTCTCACCATGTGCAGGATGGTCGTATGCTAATGCGGTGTAACCAGATGCCGCAATGTGCTTCATCAACGGATAGAACTGACTGGCAGTTCCAGACCAACCGTGAGTAAGAATCCATACCGGACCGCTTCCAAGCTGATAGATTTTAATTGCCCCAGCATGACCTTGGATTTCACTTTTGATCAGTCCCTGTGGCTCAGCGTTTTTTGGCTGAGTACGCGCAGGAGTAAGCAGCAATTTACGCGCGGTATTTTTTGCGTGTGAGGGCGCGAGCGTATGGTGCAAACGCGTGCTGATGTTGATTAAACTGCGCTTTACACTGAATTTCTGCGAAGTGTTGAAGTAAATTTTCTCACTCATGATCGTTTCCTTAACTATCAGCCTTGCACAAAATAGAACGGTCGTGCTTTTTATGCTGATAAGAAAGAGCGCTCGTTGTCGCTCTTCATTTTGAATCTTTTACTATACCCGTTACCGCGGGGTTAGCGCTTCCATCGAGTAAACAAGTTATCGATGCCTTGCCAAAACAGTCTCTGGCTTTCTTCTTCCCCTTTGATCGAATAAAACACGTGTGCACTTAAGTACTGTCCGTATAAATCAAAGGTCGCTTGTCGCGTGTCTAAATCCACAACAAACTCTTGGTTTTCTTTGCCTTTCTTGATCTGAATTTCGAGATAATTCAACCAAGTATCAATCGACTTACGCAATGCCGCTTGCAATGCACAACCTTCTTCTGCGGTGTCGTTCCAAGCATCAAGGAACATGCAACTGCCTTGAAAAGAGTGGTTCCACGTCATCCAAGTGTCTAGTAAGCCACGTACTTTACGTTCAATATTGCTGTCACCTAACTCACGTGCAGGCGCAATCACACGCTCAGCAAATACTAGATTGGCGTGTTCCAATACTGACAGCTGAAGATTTAACTTCGAGTTAAAGTGAGCAAATAAACCACTTTTCGACATCCCGCACTGCTTCGCTAACTCACCAATGGTAAGACTTTCCAATCCATTTTCGCTCGCCAGTTGGAATGCACGTTGCAGAATAAGTTCTTTGGTTACTTTTCCTTTTTTCATAACTGCATTTTTAGCACGACCGTACTTTTTTGCAATATTAAGTTTACTGGTCAAACCAACCATCATGATCAGACACAGCCTCGATCTCAATACATTGAAAGAAGTAATGAATCTTGATTTTAGAAATTAGAGATGGGTCTGAATTTCGCAAACTGGTTGCCGTCAATTGCACATGAGTTGATTTTTTACCGCGAGAACTGAATCGTTAACTGCTAATTTCGCAGCGATTTTTCACTTTTTTAGGTAAGCACTTATGGCAACAACAAAGAAAATTGCCAGTTTAGAATTTGCCCGCATCATCGCAATGTTTGCGATCATTGGGCTTCACTGTCAGATGGCTCTCACGTATTGGCAATGGGATGAAGTACCTTGGGTTGGGTACATGCTTAACCAATTGGCTCGCTTTGCTGTACCACTGTTTTTTCTCATCTCCGGATATCTAATCCAGCCTAAACTCAGTACAAATCCCGTTGAGACACTGAAAAACTACGCCAAGCCTCTGCTCAAAATATGGCTGATTTGGAGTCTGATTTGTCTGTTAATGCCGTTTCGCTGGCAAGTAGTTGCAGAAGCAGGTTACCTCGTCGAGCGACAGGGTTATTGGGATTACCTGATGTCGAACCCAGTGAACTCGCTCTTAGAAGGTGGCTTGGTGCATTTGTGGTTCATTCCTGCACTTGTCATCGCCGTGGCTATTATTGCGTTGCTGGTTCGCATTAACATGGTACAACTGTTGCTTCCTGCGGCGGTATTACTTTACGTCTACGGTGTGTTTGCAGGCAGCTACGTCACACTCACTGAACTACCAACGCCCTTCTTTACACGTAATGGTCCGTTCTTCAGTACTTTATTGGTGGTACTTGGTTACTTAGCAAGACAACATCAGTGGCAATGGTCGCGCAATAACACCATTCGCTTAATACTGATCGGTATGGCACTGCATTTTGGCGAAGCCTATTACCTTGTGAATTATGAAATCGCATTTAACTCACACGACTTCTTGTTTGGTACCGTAATTTGGTCGTTGGGTGTATTCATGTGGCTTCTTGCTCACCCAAACTTCGGCAATATGCCATGGGTATTTAAATGGTCACCGAGCATCCTAGGCATCTACGTGAGCCACCTATTGGTGATCATCATCATGATGAACATCGCAGGTATGTTGGGGCTAGAAAACCTAGCTAAAGACGCCTTTATTTATCCAGTAACGATTGTGGTCACTCTGCTGCTTGTGAAAGGCATCGAAGCCACTCCACTGAAAAAACTATTGCTGCGCTAAATCCATTCAGCACTATGTATGGCTTGCTCTAACACTTTGGGGTTAAAGAAAGCCTCTCAAAAATGAGAGCTCTCTCTCACTCGCCAACATTATCACTTCTAATGCTACGTAATTTGCTTTCACTCACAAAAAACATTGTTCATTTACTTTAGATTTATTCGACATCAACAAAATGCTCATTAAACGGAGGCGGTATGTGGGCAGGTCAAGGACTCGTTCCTTTTTTAGAAATTAGCCATTGGCTAACTTACGGTTTATACGCTGCAGTATTCCTATTTGGCGCTGCAAGTATTGCGTCACTCAGAAAGTAGTGGCGCAAACTACATCAATTCAAAACTCCTACCGTTAATTCGAGCTTTCTCACACTTAACTTATTAATTTGTGGCTAAAATTTCTCCAGTCAGACAAGGAGAAATGTCTATGTCAATCTATCCAATTGTCGCTTTCTACTGCTTACTCTTTTCAAGCCCCAGTTTCGCAGCGTCCACCAGTGACCTCAACCTCGTCAATTCTGCCGTCGGCTATGCCGCACTGATTCTCTTCACCATTGCTTACATTCTGGTGATGCTGGAAGAATACCTGCATATGCGAAAATCCAAACCAGTACTGCTCGCCGCAGGATTAATCTGGATTTTGATTGGGTACACCTTTGCCCAACACAACCAAGCTGACGTCGCTAAAGCCGCACTGGAACACAACCTTCTGGAATACGCCGAACTTTTATTGTTCCTACTAGTAGCGATGACTTACATCAATGCAATGGAAGAGCGGAGGCTGTTTGATGCTCTGCAAGCATGGATGGTCGGTAAAGGTTTCGATTTCAAACAGCTATTTTGGCTTACAGGTGGCTTGGCATTTGTCATTTCACCTATCGCGGATAACTTAACCACGGCCCTGTTAATGTGTGCGGTGGTGATGAAAGTTTCTGGTGATAATCCAAGGTTTGTGAACCTTGCCTGTATTAACATCGTCATTGCGGCGAACGCTGGCGGCGCATTCAGTCCATTTGGTGATATAACGACCCTGATGGTTTGGCAGGCAGGACACGTCAGTTTTGCTGAATTTATGCCGTTGTTTGTTCCGTCATTGATCAACTACGTCATTCCTGCGTTCATCATGTCGTTGTTTGTACCAAACACTAAGCCAGATACGGTCCATGAACATATTGAATTGAAACGTGGAGCAAGACGAATTGTAGGCTTGTTTATTCTCACTATCGCGACGGCGGTATCTTTCCACGCGGTACTTCACTTCCCGCCAGTAATCGGAATGATGATGGGCTTGGCGTACCTGCAGTTTTTCGGTTATTTCCTGCGTCGAACACTAAAACATTCACTTGCTAAAAAAGCGGCCGAAGCGATTGCCAATGGCGATGATTATGCCTTAAAGCGTTTAGGTTCAGTGGTGCCGTTTGATGTATTCCACCGTGTATCACGTGCAGAGTGGGATACTTTACTGTTCTTCTATGGTGTCGTCATGTGTGTCGGCGGTTTGAGTTTGCTCGGTTATCTTGGGTTAGTTTCCAACGTGATGTACACCGAATGGAGCCCAATCTGGGCTAACGTCATGGTGGGGATTCTCTCTGCTATCGTGGATAACATTCCAGTGATGTTTGCTGTATTAACGATGGAGCCAACCATGTCGATGGGGAACTGGCTGTTAGTCACGCTGACTGCAGGCGTGGGTGGTAGCTTGCTTTCGATTGGTTCAGCGGCTGGCGTGGCATTAATGGGGGCAGCAAGGGGACAATACACCTTCTTTGGCCATTTAAAATGGGCACCGGTGATTGCGCTAGGTTATGCCGCAAGTATTGCGGCGCACCTTTGGATGAATGGCAGTTTGTTCACTTAACCTACCTTGATCAATATTGAATATTCTTACCGGTCTGATGGGTGGTTCACGCCATCCATCACCTCAATATCTCCCAGCTCATAAGGATTTACATCTTCTAAGCAACCAACGTTATAACCGTATTTACTCGGGTCAGAACGGCGCTGATGATGCGTGTAGATACCGCATTCACCACAGAAAAAATGCTTAGCCGTGCTGGTATTAAACTGATACAGCTTGAGTGCCTCCTCACCTTGGATGATGCGAATCCCATTCAAAGGTACTGATGCCACAATCGCGCCACGACGTCGGCACATAGAACAATCACAACGTCTAGGCTTCTCGATTCCATTTGGTAACGACAGTTCGATTTGTACTTTTCCGCAATGACAAGAGAGCTTATGCAAAGGCTGAATTGTGGTACTACCCACTTGTTTAATCATGACTTTTTCTTGTTGCTTCAGTGTTCATCTAGCTTAATGTGTAAAGTCTGTTAAACAGTTAACATCCGCGCAATCTAGGTCAAAAACTCGACATCAATCACTTTTCACGACATTTTATTCATCGATTTATCACTATTTGGTTGGCGTTTTGCCAACCGCATCCGTTTTGGTTGTGCGCTTGCAGTTAAAACGGTTTTAAAACCAAGGAAAATACTTTTATGGATAAAGATCATAGCCTTAGAGAGAACCTCTTGGCTCTGACGCTCGGTAGTGCGTTGGTGTCACTTGGGGTTATCTTTTTTAGCAAAGTGGGACTGCTGACAGGTGGCACTGCTGGTCTTGCTATCTTCCTCACTAAAGTGAGTGATTTTAGCTTTGGTCAGATCTTCTTTGCACTGAACCTACCTTTCTACATTTTGTCTGTGATGCGCATGGGTTGGCGTTTTACCATCAACACTTTTATTGCGGTTTCGATCGTGTCCTTTGCGGTAGACCACCTGCACCATGTGATTGAAATTTCTCGTATTGAACCCGTTTACGCCGCCCTCCTCGGTGGAGGCCTGATTGGTATGGGAATGCTGGTAATTTTCCGCCACAAGATGAGCTTGGGCGGTTTCAACATACTGGCACTTTACCTTCAGGAACGCTTTGGCATTCGTGCAGGCAAAGTTCAAATGGCGCTCGACTGCACCATCGTGGTGATGTCTCTATTTATCGTCGATATTCACTTGATCGCCCTATCTATACTTGGCGCGGTGGCGACCAACTTAATCTTGGCAATGAACCACAAACCAGGGCGATATCAGCCAACGCCACAATCGGCATAATCTTCTAACACATGACAAAAACCAAAGCCCCGAGACAAATTCTCGGGGCTTTTCCTTGTCCGCTACATAAGACTACACTAGAGGCGAGTTCTCACAGTATTGTTGGTCCCCTTCAGCCAGCTTGAGCTTGTTTTGTTGGCTTAAGTGATAATGCACCAGCATCAATAAATCATTCGCGTAGAAGAGCTCAAAAGCATCTTCTCCATTTTGTCGACAGATTGCCTCACAGCGATCAGCGTGCACTTTGGCTTGGAGTGGGTTTCCTTCTTTAAGTAGGCTCATGGCTAAACGATATTCTGCGCGCTCTTCTTGCATCCAACCACCAGCAACCTTCCAATTCTCAAGCGCCAATGTTGCAGCCTCTAGCATTCGCTCTACCTGGGCTTCAGAGCGCGTTTCAAGCTCTTCATATTGGCAGGCAAGGTTGTTGCCCGTAATGGCAATTGAACGTGCCAACGGCTCGGCAGTTTGGTCTGAATCTATCCCGTTGGCTGCTTTTGCTAACCATGTGCTAGCTTGCTCTAGCTCGTTCATCGCAGATAGCTCGTTGGCAATCTGAGCAAAAACGCGGCGCTGATCGACATCTTCCAAGTCAACGATATGGTCCGTCGTTTGATCCACAAAGTACTGCGCGACAATTTTGGCTCTCTGACGCACCATACACTGACTCGCTACGCCATTTTCGAGCTTATCTAAACTGGTGAGAAACTGCTTCGGGTCGTGCAGATGACCGATGGAAGTGTGCAGCATCAAGGGTAAGATGCGCTCAGCATGGTTAGTGTCTTCCACCTCACTAAGCGCTTGTTCTAATTGAGTGTATGTTTGTTGTGGCTGCGCTTCATGCTGCTGCCAACTTTGGTTTATGAATGCATCAAAATCCGTTTTGAAAGACATATCCTTATTTTCCTTTTTCATTGCTCTGGATTGCTCTTTAGCTCAACAACCCTACACAAAATCGAAGCAAATAAGGTAAACCTTGCCGGATTCTGAGAATGGCCTCACTTAAAGTGGCGAGCCCTTCTCCAAAGCCAATAATCGCTGTTTGCGCTCTACCCCGCCCGCATAACCAGTGAGCTTGCCACTTTTTCCAATCACACGATGGCACGGCACCACAATCGAAATAGGATTCTTACCGTTCGCCAGTCCCACCGCTCGTACCGCCTTCGGATTGCCGATGGCATTCGCCAAGTCTTGGTAGCTCCATGTTTCACCATAAGGAATGGTCGTTAGCGCATGCCAAACTTGAGTTTGGAAATCAGTGCCTGTCGCTGCAAGTGGCAAGTCAAATTCGTTACGCAGCCCAGCAAAGTATTCTTCCAATTGAGTAACAGTCTGACTGAGCACTGCATGTTGATCATCACGCTCACCCAAATCATCTGGTTTGGTGGTACACGTTTCAAACCAAATTCCGAGCAAACCTTGATCGTTAGCTTGAATGGTCACAGCGCCTAACGGACTTGGCATTACCGTATAAAGTGATTTCATGATTGATTCCATAAGTGAAAAGTCGCGTAACTGCCCCAAGGCGATGCAGTATGAGCATTCAATGACGGATAGTTTGGCATGGCTTTCTTCACCACCAAGTCTTTATCTAAAAAACAATCGGGCTGAGATTGGCCACGCAATTGCGCATAGCTCACCGTCCACGGACCAATGCCTTTTAATTCCAGCCATTGCTGCGGATCGGCTTCTGGGTTTTGCTGCATGTACTGAGCAAATCGCACGAGCGTGTCTTTACGGCTTTGCGGCATACGCAAGAAGCTAACATCGGCATTAGCAATCGCTTCTGGCGTTGGAAAGTGGCGCGCATGCTGATCGCTGCTGAGTGTTTCCACTAACAAGTTAAGTTGCCCAATTGCGGCTTTGACCGACACTTGTTGACCCAACACGGCACGTACACCGGCTTCCCACGCACTCCAGACGCCCGGAATCCGAATCCCGTGGGTTTTCACCAATCCAGGCGCAATGTATTCCAGGTGCTGCTCGACGGTGCAAATATCCGCATCGAGATCGAACATTCGACGCACGCCAGACACAAGGTTTTGCAGCTTAGTAACATCTTCAATATCAAACTCTATCTCAAGGTAGCCCTCCCCTTGAGTAGCCTTGAATCGTGCATGGCAATCATCCAGCACAACATTGCGCTGGTAGGTGTTTTGCGTAACTTGCTCCATCCCCTCAATCGCACGCAGACGATAAAAATCGAGCATGTGTTGCCAGTTCAAAGCACCGCGATAAGGGAGCACGATTCGATTCGTCCCCACGCCATCAAACTCCTTTCTGCGCACTTGAGAAGGCGTTAGCTGAAGGATCTTTTGAAACGCATCATTGAAGCGTCGAGTGCTGTTAAATCCTGCGGCAAAGCCAACTTCAGTGACTGACATCGAACTCGAATGCAGAAGCTGCTTAGCAAACATCAACTGCTGATACTGCGCATATTGCTTAGGTGACATCCCCAAATATTGCTCGAACAGCATGCGCAAATAACGATCTGAGATCCCGAGACGATCGGAGAGATCCGCGAGGGACCTATGGTGCAACTCACCACGATCGATCATTTTGATCGCACGTTGAAATGTGGTTTCAACCCCTTTCCAAGCCCATGATCCTGGCGCACTGTCTGGGCGGCAACGTAAGCAAGGGCGGTATCCGGCCTTCAGTGCCTGCGTCTTGTCAGTGAAGTACTCAACGTTTTCCTCTTTGGGCAGATTGGCTGGACAAATTGGTCGACAAAAAATCCCAGTGGTTTTGACTGCAACGTAGAAACGACCGTCAAAACGGCTGTCACGTGCCATGCGCGCTTTTTGGCACTGCTCGAACGTCAACAATGTATGGGGATGGATAAGCATGATGCTGTCCTTGCTTTCGCATTGGGTGCTCTATAGAGCCGCATGTTAGGTTACAACTCAAACGGTATAACTTCATTGTAGAACGAAGGGTTACTGTAAATTAGCCATTTTCGGAACTCAATATTGAGAATTTTTGGCATTAGTAAATTTGTGCACTAGAGTTAAATCAGAACAACACAACAACGTCGGCTAAAGGGAATTGGCATGGACTTACATACGTGCGTGATTGTACTTAGAAATCACAAGGTTATTACCAGTAAATCAGTCGAGCACTCTATAGGGATTATTGAGCGCGACTCTGATAACGAGATTTCAGAAATTCAAATCAATGCGTCGGATGGTGTGAGTATACGCACCTACCACTACCATAGCGTAGAGGACTCGCTTGAAAGCTTAATGAATCTTTAAACACTCCTTTCTCCCTTGTTAATCGTAAAAACAAAAGAGCACAGAAATGTGCTCTTTTTTTGCTCAGTATTTACGACATTCTTATTTCAAAATACAAAACACGATCGGAAAGTTATTCGAAATGTTGCGACTTCCATAAACAAAAACACCATAGTAACGAACAATAAAAAGATCCTAAAATTAGCCTAAAATCCTGTATTTGTTACGTTAAAAATGTTCCATCAAATTTCTCGAACGAGAGCATCAAATTGTCCCGATTTTTTCTTCTGAACCCACTACCTAAACTTGCTCCAACAACAAAGGGGCGATCACCCCAAATAAGTAGAGTTTCCGAGGAAGGATAAAATCATGAAAGCACTGCTACACAAAATCACGACTTCAAATGCAGGTTACAGCGCACTCACCCTTCGCATTCCGGTTGGCATTATATTTATGGCGCACGGTGCACAAAAACTTTTCGGCTGGTTTGGCGGATACGGCCTTGAAGCAACAGGTCAGTGGATGGCATCGATCGGTTTAGGCCCAGGCATGTTGATGGCACTTCTTGCGGGCAGCGCAGAATTCTTTGGTGGCTTATTCATCTTGCTTGGTCTTCTAACTCGACCAGCGGCTGTAGCTCTGGCATTCACCATGGTGATTGCGATTTTCTCGGTTCATTTCAAGAATGGTTTGTTCATGTCGAACAACGGTTACGAATTTGGTCTCGCATTACTGGCAGCTTGCGTTTCTCTCGCATTTTCTGGCGCAGGCAAAGCAGCACTGGATGGCACACTTCATCAAAAACTGGCGTAAAGCAGGTTCGTCATGGGCCTAAATTCTGCCATGACTCTCGCTTCAAGCATCACACTGAATTTATAAACATCTGTAAATTTACGCAAACCAATACAAAAAGCCCCTTGGTTTATACCAAAGGGCTTTCGTTTAAATTTGCACTGGATCGCAAAAGCAGAAATTACTCGTCTGCCGGAATGTCCGCAATTTGCTGCAAGCTGTACGCCGTTAACGGGTCAATCTCTTTCACGATTTCTTCAACCTGCTTAATCGCTTCTACAGACGTGCTGGCTTTGCGATAGCTCAAATAGATAGGACGGTACCAATCTTCTACGCCAGATACCTTGTGAAGCTGCCCGCTTGCAATGAACGGCTCAACCAGAGACACCGGTAGGTAAGCACTGCCGCCCTTCTCCAAAACGAAGTCTAACGCGATACGCGCGGTAGAAGTGCGAAGGTAAGGCGCAGGGATTTTAGGGTGGCGTTCTGCATGCTCAGACGCAAAGCGTGTGCCCCAATCTACGTAAACGTATTTCTGCTCAAATACGGTTTCTAAACAATCTGGCTTAGTTGAAACCAACACAAGCACCACATCAGCGACTTTTTTACAGTTCAGCTCATCCGCTTTAATTTGGTCGAAAGCAAACGCCATATCTAGCGTGCGCTCAAGCAGGCTGCGGCTTAGCATCTCACGGCCCATGACTTCCGCCATAAAGCCATAACCGCCGAAAGAGTCAGTAACAACACTTAGACAGTTTTGTAAGTAAGCATCCCAAATGTTTGGCGTTCCCCCCATGGTCAGCTGTAACGCTTTACCATCTTCGAGGGATAATTCGAGCTTGGCTTGCTGCAAAGTGGTAACCATCACCTCTGCATAGCCTATTAAACGCTCACCTGCGGAGGTCAACTTTATGTTATTTCGATCACGAATAAACAACTGCGTATCGAAATAACTTTCCAATTGTTTGATGCGTGCGCTCACCGCAGCTTGTGTAATATACAAGTTCTCAGCAGCTCGTCCGAAGTGACGAACCTTTGCCAGCTCTAAAAATGTTCGAAAGACCTTTACATCCATAAACCATCTCCTGGTCAATATAAAACCAGATTAACAACTAATTAAAATTTTGACGACAAAAAAGTTTTGTTTTTCTTTTGTTAGCTTTGCGCCTAATTTTCGCCGTAATTCATCACATTCATCAATAACGGTTACAGAGGCTGTTGATATGTCTGACACTGAATTTCGTCATGGCAAAAAACGTTTTTACGACAACGTAAAATTCCCACGCGGCTTTGCAAAGTCTGGCGATTTTACTCTTTCAGAAGAGGAAATCCTAACAATTTATGGGGATACTATGCTTGGCTTAGAGTCAGGCGAGTTGACACCTGAGAACAGCGAAGAAAAACACTTCGTAAAAGTTCTCGAAAACCCAGGCAAAGCGAAAACTAAGATCGAGCGCACTTGGCTAAAATACGTACAGCTAGCTCGTGGTCGCAAGCGCTTCCACACGCTAAATGGACGTAACAAACAAGAAGCGACAGATGATTATGCGGAAGAGAGCCTAGCAGAAGACGATTAATCGAATAGCCGAGCTATAATGCTTGGCTAAGCCGCCAAAAAATACAACTTGGTGGTGTTGCAAAACCATTTCTTTTCCAAAAGCCCAAAGGTGACATTCCTAAGGGCTTTTCATTTTTTCCGAACAACTATTTGGCGAGCGATTATTTCGCCAACATGGCTACCTTCTTCAAGAAGCTGTCTTTCAGATGCTCTTGGTCATATTCCAAATGATAGGTGTTGTGGAACCCCACCGTAAGCTCCACACCATTGCCCCTCAGAAACACGTTATAGCCATCGTAATCAGAATAGGCCTCTATCCCTTCATACATCTTGCCAAACTCAGTAGGCGTGCCGTTGTTCATCACACATTCGTATGCTTGGAGCACTTTGGTTGCGTCTAATTCGTTTTTCATTGCGATTCCCTCAGCAATAAACACACTTAAAGTATGGATAAGGAAGAAACGCCGTGCCACACCATAGATTGCGTGAGATCATAACTTCGGCATTTTTCTTCCCTTTCTCCTACGCAACTCCATTCAATTCGGCTCGCTCGTTCAGCCAAAAAACTTAATTTCAGTCATAAATTTTACATGCTAATCAACTAGGCTTGCTTCACGGCTTTGCATAGATTCAACTCGAAGCAAACGTAAAAATCGCCCAGAAAAGCAACATTGGTTAAAGAAAAAGCAAATTTTTGACCTAAAACAATAGCAGTTCAACATTACTTATTTTATAATGCGAATTAATGTTTCAGAACATCTTAAATTCCAATAACTAGGGGCACAAAATGAGACTTATCCCGTTAGCTCAAGCAGCACAAGTAGGCAAGTGGGCAGCAGCACACATCGCTAAGCGCATCAACGACTTCAAACCAACTGCTGAGCGTCCGTTCGTTCTGGGTCTACCTACAGGTGGCACTCCTCTAGCAACTTACAAAGCATTGATCGAACTTTACCAAGCTGGTGAAGTGAGCTTCGAACACGTTGTAACTTTCAACATGGACGAATACATCGGTATCCCTGCGGATCACCCAGAATCATACCGTTCATTCATGTACACCAACTTCTTCAACCACGTAAACATCCAAGAAGCGAACATCAACCTTCTTAACGGTAACGCGGAAGATCACGAAGCGGAATGCCAACGCTACGAAGACAAAATCAAGTCTTACGGCAAGATCAACCTATTCATGGGCGGCGTAGGTAACGACGGTCACATCGCATTCAACGAGCCAGCATCTTCTCTGTCTTCTCGCACTCGCATCAAGACACTAACTGAAGACACTCGTATCGCGAACTCTCGTTTCTTCGATGGCGACATCAACCAAGTTCCTAAGTACGCACTAACTATCGGTGTTGGCACACTACTAGACGCTCAAGAAGTGATGATCCTAGTAACAGGTCACAACAAAGCACTTGCTCTACAAGCAGCAGTAGAAGGCAGCGTAAACCACCTATGGACGGTTTCTGCACTTCAACTACACCCTAAAGCAGTGATCGTTTGTGATGAGCCTTCACAACAAGAGCTTAAAGTGAAGACAGTTAAGTACTTCTCTGAGCTAGAAGCGGAAAACATCAAAGGTTTCTAATCCTTCGGGTAACAACCAAAGATAAACGCTGAATACACAAAACCCGTGAGTCATCACGGGTTTTTTCGTTTTTAAAGACTGGCAGGTTTGAAGGTGTAGGAATTTAAACAACCGTTAGCGAGGCGTTTAATAAGCTTGAATACCAAATTGGCGCAGACGTTTTGGCAATACCTCATCGAGTTTATCTAACTCACTCGGTTCGACCTCAATGAGGTTGAAGTTATGCTGCTCGTAAACCGCACGAATCTTCTCTCGCTCCGCTTCTAACATCTCGCCAGAATCGCTGCCCCAAAACTGCAAATAGACTTTGCCGCCTGGTAGGTAGAAATCGCTTGTCACGTCTTGGTCGATCGGCAGTTGGCGCTCGTAAGCATGCACCACACCAGCCAAATACAGCCAGTTATCGATCAGAAGCTCCCCTTTAGAACGAACGTAGTGTCCGTCCAATGTGCGGTGCTTGGCTTCAAACTTCTGGCGAAAACTAGAAAACGACTTATCTGTGGAATGGGACTCGGCATCTTGACCTAAAAACTCAATCACAGACTGCTTAAGACGCTTGTTACGCAGCACTACGTCGTGCCACACCACAAAGGTGTTCTGCGACTCTTTATCGGCTCTCTGTTGACCACCAGCGCGAATTCCGGCTTCGGTTAAGCTCCAACCTTCTTCGGATTTGCTGATCCAGCCTAACTCACTTAACAGCTGGTTCATGCGCTTGGCATTGAGCTTCAGCTTCTCGCCCAACTGGGTTGCGCTGTAGGTTTTGCCAGACGTAGCAGCAAGCTCGATGTGCAAGTTGGTCGGCCAAACAATGAACTGACCAAATTTAGGGTGATCGACATAATCACCACCGAACTTGGCGCCCTCTTCGGTCAAAATCCATTTCTCGTCTTGGCGAACGATGTAGCCTGCACGTTTCAGATCAGCAAACAGCAGCTTGGCTTCTATCTGACGCATTTTTGCCAGCGCCGACGTCGATATTTTTTCAGACACGATTCATGCCTCCTGCTACTGTTTGAAATAAGGTAATGACTTGGATATTAACGCATTGATTTCATTGCTTGAAGTAAGAATAGTTGGGATTTTCTATCCACAACAAAAAAGGAGCACTTTGGCTCCTTTCTCTACATCAAATTGAATCGGCTTAATTATTCGCGAGTTTGGCAAACTTGCTGTAGGTACTGATTTTGCCATTGATGTACTCGATACCACTGTGCACATTGTTTTCTGTATGACCAACAATTTGGTATTCGACGATGAATTCACCGCTGATGACTTTGATGAACAAGAAGCCGTCGCTGACCTTCCATAAGCCCTGTAAACCACGCTCACTGAACAAGTCTTTTTCCACCAACGTGCCATTTGGTTTGAGCTCTAAAATCGATGAGAAACCGTCGACGTTCACTTTTACCCAAGGTTGTTGATGCACTTCGTAGCTGAGGATTTTGCGGCGTGTCTTCGCCCACTCACGCAGTTCTTGCTCTTGCGCTGGGGTGAGAATTGGCAGGTCTTCCATCTCCAATAGGGTGTGATGTTTTTCGTACCAGAAAAGTTGCAGATGGAGTAATTTCATTCAGATTAACGGGGTTTCATAACGACAAAGCGCAACTTTGCGCCAACCCTGATGGTAAGTCAACCAATGAAACGAAAGAGTGCAGTTTTCACGAGGGTTAAAAACTGCACGTTCCCACGATGGGAAAACGGTGCCCAATAACGAGCACCGGAGCATGTAAGTGTCTATACGACCCAGAAAGAATTATGCGGCAAACAACCTTGGTAATTCCGCATGATCACACGCTTGATTTAAGCGCTGCTGTGCGGTTTGAATGTGCGCACGCCAATGTTCATCTTGCGCCCACATCTCAATCACCAGTGGCACGACGCAGTCTGTCTCTTTGAGTGTGCGGAAGATGGCATCGAAGTTCACTTCACCATCACCAATCACCAGATCGCGGAACTGACCTTTGTATTCTGGCGTCACGCGATACGTGTCTTTAAGGTGGATTTGGGTAATGTGTGGCTTACTCAATTTCAGCTCAGTACACACGTCATAGTTCCAACCAGAGATATTGCCCACGTCTGGATAAGCAGTGAAATACGGCGAATTCACTTCGCGATTGAGCACCTCAAACTTACTCAATGAGTTGAGGTAATCAGTGTCCATAATTTCAACAGCAAGCATCACGCCTGCGCGCTCAGCCAGTTTCGCTGCTTCCTTCATACCTTCAATAAAACGCAAATGCGTGGCACGGTTTGCTGGTTCGTAATACACATCGTAGCCAGCTAATTGAATAGTACGGACGCCAAGTTTGTACGCCAATGCGATCGCCTTTTCCATGTGCAGCAAGGCTTGCTCGCGAATCTTCGGATCAGCCGAGCCAAACGGGAACTTGCGGTGCGCGCTCAAACACATTGACTGCAATGGCATGCCGTAGCGTTCACACTGGTGACGCAGGGCATAAATCGTCTCGTCATCCCAATCTAAGCGGCTGCGGCGCTCGTCTGATTCATCCACCGAGATCTCAAGAAAGTCGAAGCCTAATTCTTTGGTCACGCTGAGCTTTTCTTCCCAGCCCAACTCGTTCGGCAACGCTTTCTCATACAAGCCAACACGATGACGTTGTAGGTTCTGATACATGTCGCCCCCTAGTTCCAGTAACGGTCGATTTGCGCTTTTAATGCTTCTGCGGTTTCTTGCCCTTTGTCGCCCGCCAATGCACGACCTGCGATAAAGGTTTTCGCTTTGATGCCTTCGAACAGGTAGATGTCTTCTGGCACGATACCGCCCGTGATAGAGAGCTCGATACCTAGCTCAGAGAGTTGACGCATCTTGTTGATGTCAGCATCTGTCCAGCCAATCCCTGCCAACTCTGCATCGCGAGAACGGTGGTAAATCGCTTGAGTGATACCGAGATCCACCCACGCTTGCGCATCTTCCATCGTCCAGTTGCCGTAGATTTCGATTTGGATTTCGCCGCTAAACTCATCCGCGACTTTCTTACACGCTTCGATGGTCGCAATATGCGCTGCGGCTGAAACCGTAATCCAGTCAGCGCCTGCTTCAAACGCCATGCGAGACAAAATCGCGCCACCATCGGTGGTTTTCATATCACACACCAGAATGTGGTCTGGATGGTTCTTACGTAACGTCGAGACCGCATTCATCCCTTCTGCAAACGCGAGAATGGTGCCCACTTCAATCACATCAACGTAGCTGTGTACATTGCTTGCAACCGCCACGGCGTCAGTTAGGTTAGTTTGGTCTAGAGCGATTTGAATCATTGGTTTGGTCATGATGCTTATCCTTGAATTTTTTCACGTATCAGGCGAGCTAAGCCGTCGTTATTGTTATCGGTTTCGCACACCAAACGGGCGCTTGAGCGTACCGTCTCGTCTGCGTTATTCATGGCAACGCCTAATCCGGCGTAACGGAGCATGGAAATATCATTGTGGTTATCGCCCACGGCAATGACATGATTCGGGTGATAACCCAGCTCAGAAACGTATTCCGCCAGTCTTAAGCCTTTGCTGTTGCCTTTTGCTGCGAAGTCGATGCGATTCGACCACGAGCGTTCGCCGTTAAATTTCTCTTTCACCCATGGGTTTTCAATCAAGCGTTCTACCGAGCTTGGTAAGCCTTCCACCACGAATTTCCACACGAACTCGGTATTGCGCACTTCTTCGCTGAACGAGTCGATTTTGTAGATCTTTGGTTGGAGGTGCTCAGGCGCGGTTTTCGCCCACTTTTCCAACGCTTCCATGTAGTGAATTGGGTTGTAGTTTGAGTACGTCATGGCACCGGTTACGTACATCACCATCTTGACCTGAAACTCCTTCGCCAAGGCGATGAACGTCAGCGCATCTTCCTTATCGATAGAGTTGTGCTTGAGCACTCGGTCATTGTGGTAGTCATAAACATAAGTGCCGTTGCAGCAGATGATAGGCGTGGTAAGACCCAACTCATCGTAATACGGGCGTGCCGCGGTGTGATGGCGTCCGGTGACAATCACCACGTGACACTTCTGCTGCGCTTCTTGAATCGCTTTTTTCACCTCTGGGTGAATGCTGTGGTCATCGGTGAGGACAGTTCCGTCTAAATCTAAAGCAAGCACTTTGTACATGTCGTTACCTCTGCCCGTAGTAGGCGTTTTCACCGTGCTTACGCAGGTAGTGTTTGTCTGAAAGCTCAGGCTGGATCTTGATGCCGCTGTTGAGTGAACGCGTTGCTAATGCCATGGCAGAAATCTCTTCCAATACCACCGCGTTATGCACGGCATCGTCAGCGTTAGTTCCCCAAGAGAAAGGCGCATGCCCTGCTACAATAACGCTTGGCACAGCCATTGGGTCGATGCGGCGTTGACGAAACTCTTCCACTATCACTAAGCCGGTGTTCTTCTCGTACTCTTCGGCAATTTCACGTTGTGAGAGCTTACGAGTACACGGAATGTCGCCGTAGAAGTAATCGGCATGAGTCGTGCCCAACGCCGGAATATCAATTCCCGCTTGCGCCCAAATCGTCGCGCTGCGTGAGTGGGTGTGCACCACGCCGCCCACTTGTGGGAACGCTTTGTAGATCTCAATGTGGGTCGCGGTATCGCTGGATGGATTCATGTTGCCTTCCACCACATTGCCGTCTAAATCCACCACCACAATGTGCTCAGCGCGCATGCCATCGTATTCCACCCCTGACGGTTTAATCGCAATCACGCCGCGCTCGCGGTCAATCTCAGACACGTTGCCCCAGGTGAAGGTCACCAAGCCGTATTTCGGCAGTTTTAGGTTGGCTTCGAGCACACGTTGTTTCAGTTCGCTGTACATGATTTCTCCTTAGGCAGTGACAGCCAGAGCTTCATCAATCACGTTGAATACATCGGTTTTGCTGCGGCAACGGCGAAGCTTGTCCAAATCCACGCCCGTTTCGCTGTCTTCATCATCCAGCACTTGGGTCACTTCCATCAGACCTTCCATGTGCTCGTCTGAAGAGCTGCCCGCTAGCGTGATTAGCACATCAACTGGCTCGTCTTCGCCTTCAAAGTAGATTGGCTCTTCTAGCGTAACCAGTGCGAAAGCAGTACGAATCACGCCGTTTTCTGGTCGTGCGTGTGGCAGAGCTAAGTTAGGTGCTATGCAGATGTAAGGACCCAACTCTTCCACGCTGCTGATGATGGCATCGTGGTAAGAAGGCTGAATCGCACCAGAGGCAATCAACATGTCCGTACCAATCTTGATTGCTTCACGCCAGTTAGACGCTTTTGCTTGCAGTTTGATTGAGTTGTTGTCGATCAGTGATTGTTTTAATCCCATTGTTCTATCTCCAGTTTGGGTGCCGTGACTTTGGCTGTCCGAAGCTCGGCACCACTGTTGTTATCCGCTGTTTGTTATTGGTTTCTTATCTCTTCATTGAGAGAAGTATTTGGTCATGCTGTTTTATTTTGCTGGTACAAAGTTTTTATTGATGATGTCGAGTAGCTCGTCCCCGAAGGAGTTAGGGTTAAGCATGTTTTGCACCCCGAGTACAAACTTGCCTTCACCTGGCTCCATCTCCGCAGACAGGTGCTTCGATGATACGATGATGTCCGTGCTCGCAAGCTTCGACTTGTAGTCCGACACTGCGCATGAGTCCATCACATGAGGAATGCCTTTCTTCTCTAGGTATTTGCCGATCTTCATTTTCATCATCATCGATGAGCCTTGACCGTTACCACATACCGCTAGGATGCTTACTGGGCGCAGACCGTCGCTCGCTTTGATTGCTTGCTCTACCGCTTCAATCACTTCTGGTTCTTCACTGATTTCTACTGTGCCTTGCGCGTCCTCTTCAGCACGTAGCTTGCGAGAAGCGAAGAACATGTAAACCAGAGACAGACCAACAAGAACGAAGAAGAACATTTTCGATGCAGACAGACCCTGCATGATTGGTGGGAATACAAGCGCCCAGTCAGCCATGCCCATCCAGCCGTTGAATTCTGTGCCGTGTTGGCTAAATAGGTGGATAGCCCAAGCAGAACCTAGTACCTCGATGATGCCCATCACGAAACAGATCTTCATCACCGCTTTCCAGCCACCGAAGTGGTTAGCAAATACGCCGATGGTCGCGTTAGAGAAGAACATTGGGATGAAGCCAGGGATGATCATGATTGGCGCATCGAATGCCAGCATTGCCAGTACTGCCGCGAATTGACCAAGCGCACCCCACATGAAACCAAATACCATTGCGTTTGGAGAGAATGCGTAGATAGCCGCACAGTCAATCGCCAATACCGCGTTTGGAATCACGCGCTCAGAGATGCCTTTGAACGCTTCAGACAGCTCAGCAACGAACATACGTACACCGGCAACAATCACCTGAATCGCAACAGCGAATTTCAGACCCGTTTCTAAGATGTAGATAGTCCAGTGTGTGGTGCCCGCCATTTCTTGAAGGTTATCAAGACCGAATGAAAGCAGAATAATGCCGAAGAACACCGTCATCACGATCGCTGTTGCTGCGATGCTGTCATGGAAGATGTGTAGCCATTTAGGCAATTCTAGGTGGTCAACGCTGTCGTTCTTATCACCCAGTTTTGGCGCTACTTTTGTTGCAATCCAAGACGCGACCTGTTGTTGGTGACCAATAGAGAAGCCCGCCCCGCCGGTGACTTCTTCAGTTGGCTTGAACATGATGTTGGAGGAGATGCCCCAGTACAGCGCCATTAACACCGCAGAGTAAATGATGGTTTCCCACATGCTTGCGCCAAGCACAAAGTAGAACACGGCAATCAGACCTGCTTGCTGGAACATGATGTGACCAGTCAGCATGATGGTGCGGATACCCGTGTAGCGGCGGAACAGTACCAAGAGGATGTTGATACCTAATGCTAATAGAACGGCGTAACCCACCCAAGAGTAGTTGTCGCCCATCGCTTCCATGGTAGACATCATGGAGGTGTAAGGGTCAATGACCGAGCCGGTTAGCCCGTGGTATTCGGAAAGTTTGGAGATCACAGGTTTGAAGCCAGCAACTAGGGTGCCCGCACCCACTTGAACCAGCATGAAACCCACGATCGTTTTGATGGAACCTTTAATGATGGTGGTGGCGTCTCTTCTCAGCAACCAATAGCCAATGCATGTTACCAAACCCAGCAGTAGTGGGGCTTTGGTCATAACTTGGCTGTAAAAAATATAGAAGATGTCGTACAAGAACTCCATATCTTTACCCCTAGAGTGTTTTTTATTTGTAATCGTATGTAGGTCAGAGTGATTCCATCTGATGTCGTAGAATCTACTCAGTTTTTGCTCACGAAATAAACTCTAACAATCAAAAGTAATCACGCAATGCTCATTTGTGATTATTTTGATATTTATCAATTTTGCCCTCCAAAAAACCCTACAAATGGTAAGCGGATCACACACAAAAACAAAATAACCAATAAATACAATAGCTTATAAATTCTTGTGATGAAGTTCAGATTTTCATCAGTCTTGAATTTGACAATCAAGAGCGTGATTAATAGAATCAAAACAAATCACAAGTAATCACCAAATAATCACTAGATACACATTTCGGTGAATTTGAATCAAATAGGGTGATGGGTATGAATGAAGTACAAAGACACAATGGCATTCTGTCTTTATTAGAAGAAAATCAGACGATTAACGTCTCACACATTATTGAGAGCTTTAACGTCTCTCCAGCGACGGCTCGCCGTGATATTTCTAAGCTGGATGAGCTAGGCAAACTGCGCAAAGTACGCAACGGCGCAGAACGCGTCGAAGCAGAAAAGAAAAAATGGTCACCGCTGAACATCAACAGCACTGAGCATTACGAAGAAAAATCCTTGATTGCGATGCAAGCCGCTGAGCTTTGTCAGCCTGGCGATAGCGTGGTCATCAACTGCGGTTCGACCGCTTTCCTACTAGGGCAGAAGTTGTGTGGGCAAGACGTACAGATCGTCACCAACTACTTCCCATTGGCAAGCTACCTGATCAATGAAGACCATGACGATGTGATCATCATTGGCGGTCAATACAACCGTTCACAAAAACTGTTCTTAAATCCGGCGCCCAACTCGCTTGGCAGTTACGCAGGCAATTGGATGTTCACTTCTGGCAAAGGTTTAACCGAAGCCGGACTCTACAAAGCCGACATGTTAACCGCGGTGGCTGAGCAGCAAATGCTTGAGCAAATCGACAAGCTCGTCGTCGTCGTAGACAGCTCCAAAGTGGGTCACAGAACGGGCATGTTGTTCTGTCCTACCGAGAAAATCGACATTCTGATCACTGGCAAAAACGCCAACCCAGAAGTCATCAAAGCGATAGAAGCAAAAGGGACACAGGTCATTCTGGTCTAACGCGCCCTAGCCTCTTTCTCAAATAAATAAAAATAATTCAGCTCAGTGCCTTAACCACAAATTAAGGCGCTCGGCTCCCTACATCCCAAATTTAATAAAAATTGTGAAACAAAAAGGTGTTGCTATGAGTAAAGTAAATGAAATCACTCGTGAATCTTGGATCCTAAATACATTCCCTGAGTGGGGTACCTGGTTAAACGAAGAGATCGAAAATACGGTGGTAGAACCAAATACATTCTCGATGTGGTGGCTAGGTTGTACAGGTATCTGGTTGAAGAGTGAGGGCAACACCAACATCTCTATCGACTTCTGGTGTGGTACGGGCAAAAAGACGCAAAAGAACGCTTTCATGAAGAACCAGCACCAAATGATGCGTATGGGCGGTGTCGAAGCGCTGCAACCAAATCTACGTACTGCTATCTTCCCACTTGACCCATTTGCTATCCAAGAGATCGACGCAGTAATGGCATCCCATGACCACGCTGACCATATCGACGTTAACGTTGCGGCAGCGGTACTGCAAAACTGTGGTGACCACGTGAAGTTCATCGGTCCACAAGCGTGTGTCGATTTATGGATGGGCTGGGGCGTGCCAGAAGAGCGTTGTGTGGTCGCGAAAGTGGGCGATGTGCTTGAAGTCGGCGACATGAAGATCCGCGTACTGGATTCATTCGACCGTACTGCACTTGTCACGCTGCCAGAGGGCACTTCTTCTTACGATAAAGAAATCCTCGACGGCATGGACAAACGTGCGGTAAACTACCTGATTGAAACTTCAGGCGGCTCGGTTTACCACTCTGGTGACTCGCACTACTCGAACTACTACGCCGCACACGGCAACGAATACCAAATCGACGTAGCACTGTTGTCATTCGGTGAAAACCCACGCGGCGTGACTGACAAGATGACGTCTTCTGACATCCTACGTGCAGCAGAATCATTGAATTGTGATGTCGTGATGCCATTCCACCACGATATTTGGGCGAACTTCCAAAACGACCCACGCGAAATCGAAGTGTTGTGGAACATGAAGAAAGACCGTCTGCAATACAAGTTCGCACCGTTCTTCTGGCAAGTGGGAGGCAAATACACCTTCCCTACCGATAAAGGTCGCATGCACTACCAGCACTTCCGTGGCTTTAGCGACATCTTCAAAAACGAACCAGAACTGCCATACAAAGCGTTCTTGTAATTCCGTCGCAACGTCAGACAGCGAAAACCAAAAGGGCTCTCAATTGAGTCCTTTTTTATTGCAGAAACCGCAGATTATACAGAGCGCATTTTCTGCGACGATTAGCATTCGCTATCTAATAAGTAGGAGAGCTTTCAGAGAGGCTAACGCTCTCAAAAACCCTAGACGCTAGTGCACATCTACAAGCATTTTAATAAACGCCAACTTCGCTCCAATTTACGCTCAATATCGGCAATACCCATCTAAACCTTCTTAAACAAAATACTTATTATTTAGTAGGTTAGATATCAACAATCGACAAAAATCATTTGATGTACTGCTTACAAGTCCAATGTTAAATTGGTTTCGGTTAGTACATCCGAGTGCAATGTGTGACTGCGTTCGATGTCGCTTAAGTGTCAAATCTCCAAGGATGGAGTACCCATCAGACACTTGAGTTCCACTTGATGTATGCTCTTATTTTTAATATCAAAAAGGACTCACTAAGAGTCCTTTTTTCGTTTAGACAACCGTTAATCTCAGATAGCACGCAAACCGCGTCAAACTTCGACTCGTCATTAATGGGTTAGTTGATAATGAGTCGAGCGTTAATCGGCTGGATAGGGCGATTGTTCTTGCCCATGATGTCCATAAACGCTTTCACTTGCGCTGCAGATACCGTTTGAACCTCTTTTAGTACCAACCAACGAACACCTTCAGAACACGGAGGTGTCGTTAACGAACCATTGAATCGGTAGTAGCTGTGCTTAGAAGGAACAAGAGACTTGATGCTCACGGGTTCAAAGCTGGTTGTTTTGCCTTTTTTAAAGTCATGGTTTAGCAACTTCTCCAGTGTTGGGTTTTCATCTCCTAGCTTATAGAAGACTGCCACAACCGCTAGATTGCCATCCTTATCGGCATGAACAAAGTGTGCCTCTAGCGGGTACTCTTTTCCGTTGATGTGGTTTTCAGATGGTGTATGGAAGTGAAACTGAGAAAGCGTGAACTTTTTATCGTCAACCAGTAGCGTGTTATTGCCTTCAACATCGGCTTGCAGAGTATGACCATTATCAATAGCAGAAACGGCATCACCTAAATAGTTGATGTTGATTTCATCCATAATACCCAACACGGCTGATTGAATATTAACAGGGCTTTGGTTCTTACCTTGCTGGCAATCTTCAGAGAACTTGCCCCAAAACTCAGGTCCATTCTCGCCTTCGTATCCCCAATGCGCAGCATGTGCTGCAGAGCTCAATAAAAGGCTAATCGCTAACACTGATTTCTTCATCTTATCCTCATTTAATAAATTAAGAAAAATCAGATAATTAGTAAAGCCTCAAAGTCATCACTGTGTCAGATAAATATAAATACACCCATAATCAACATTTATCAAAATGAATTAAGCAAATATTTAAACCACTTTGGGACTGAACTAACAGTGAGATTTGTATTTCACCATCAGACTAGATTATTTCAACATAAAAGAATTACAGCAAAACTGCTTGAAGCCTTATTCTTATACCTTAATAATCCAAACTCAAAACGAACATCGTCTAAAACGACATCAATTTACCTCGTCATAAAAACCAAACTCTAATTCAGGGTTTATTGCCAACTAAAACTATCATTTAAAAGGACATACGATTATGAGTGAATATATCTACGTTTATGATGACAAAATCTTGGATGAATACCTAGATAAAGTGAATGCTCGTAAAGATATGGTTAATCGATCGACATTAAGATTACTTGCCAATGAGCTTAAAATTGAACTTTCAGTCGGTAGGCTTAAAGCAAAAGAGTTTTATGACTATATAAGAAGACCCAAGAACATTATTAGACTATTGAAGTAGGGACTATTTAATAATCTGCTCCAGATATTTAGATTCAGCTTCAACCACAACTGGACACATTGAAACAGAACGTGAGTCATATACTATAGCTTTCATCAAACGTTACTACACAATTGTTTGGTTTCACTTTGGTTCCGTAGATGTAATCATCTACTTTTCCTGCTATTGATTCTTTGCAGCTTTAATCATTTAAAGCTGCTTTTTTTCAGTATCGACTTATTGTGAGTATTAGGCATA
This sequence comes from Vibrio sp. 10N.222.52.B12, assembly GCF_002875385.1. Taxonomy (NCBI): domain Bacteria; kingdom Pseudomonadati; phylum Pseudomonadota; class Gammaproteobacteria; order Vibrionales; family Vibrionaceae; genus Vibrio; species Vibrio sp. 10N.222.52.B12. The sequence continues at coordinate 46,365 of NZ_MDAW01000114.1, forward strand.
GAAACGACTGCGAATAAACATAATTCTTCATGCATCATAATACGCAGCAGTTTCTTTGGCGTACTTCGATGCTATCTCTTTTCAAGCATGCCTTTATCGACAATGAAGTCTATGATTTCCTGCAGCCCCTTCCGTTCTTTCAGGTTGGTAAACACATAAGGTTTTTCTGGACGCATTCGAGCGGTATCCGCTTCCATGACCTCTAATGATGCTCCAACATAAGGCGCAAGGTCTATTTTGTTGATAACAAGCAAATCAGAGCGTGTAATGCCCGGTCCGCCTTTGCGTGGAATTTTCTCCCCTTCCGATACATCAATCACATAGATCATCAAGTCAGCCAGTTCAGGGCTAAACGTGGCACTGAGATTGTCACCACCACTTTCGATAAATACCACGTCTAGGTTTTTGTGCCGCATAGAGAGTTCCTCCACCGCAGCGAGGTTCATCGAGGCGTCTTCTCTAATCGCGGTATGCGGGCAACCACCAGTCTCGACCCCAATAATACGCTCTGCATCTAAGGCTTCTGCCTGAGTGAGTATCTTTGCATCTTCTTGCGTATAGATATCGTTAGTGACGACAGCGATCTGATAAAGATCTCGGAGAGTTTTGCACAGAACCTCTAGCAATGCCGTTTTACCAGACCCAACAGGTCCACCAACGCCAATTCGCAAAGGTTGTTTGTAGTTTTCTTGCATAAGAGTTGTCCAAATTATGGATGGAGTTAAAATTCGATGTGTAATTATTTAATGGCTAATAATGAAAAAGCCGAACGTTATTGAAAGTCACCAATTAAGAGGATGATTTTTAATGGCAGTCATCAAGGAACAGATGATGTTTTTTTAATGAGTATTGGAGTATTAAATAAGGCACTGAGTTGTGAATGGTTTGAGAGTGATTAGGCAAACTCATTGGCGAAGTTTTTGACTAACTAACCCGTAAATATTGATAACGAAGGTTTGCAATTTTTATCATCAACAATGTCTACATGATTCGACTGGTAGGTTATGTCTCCTAACCACTCTCGAAGCAAAATATACAATAAAAGCCTCACCATTCCATTCCGATATCAGCCCATAAAATTTAGAATTAGAATTCAGGCTAAATTATCTGAACATTGTGACTTCATATCTACATCCTAAGATGTTCAAAATACTTCAAGCACCATCTCTGCATAAAGAACACTATTACTAGGTGTGCTATTGATCCTCAATTCAGCTATCTGACTCGTAATCTTAATTTTCATGATTGATAAAAACAAAAACATTATTCATTACTTTCAATAAGTTAAATAAAAAATCAATAGCGCCTATTTAGATTTGAGCTCAAATTACTGAGATAAGACACTTTCTTTGATGAATTTATGAAAAGAACAAAGGAGTAGCGTTATACTGTGCGTTGTACTGTCGCATGGATGCTTTTCTTTTAGCCCAACTTACTGCCTGTAGTAAGCCCAATTATGAGATAAGCAATAGTGGAATATAGATATATTGAAATGTTCAAACCAGTGAAGCTTGAGGAGTTTTACGTAGAGTATCACTACATTGTCAACATCGCCTTCGCAAAAGGCACCGTTTACATCAATGAACAACAAATCACCATCGATGGCCCGTCAACCTTAATCATCCCTCAATTTACCTGTTTGTCGTGTAATTTGACTCAGAAATCGTCGTTCTCACCATTACAGATTCAATTGTTAATCGTGACCGATGACATGTTAGAAGGCTTGCTACTTCAACTTCCTCAAAAGCGTAGGTTCATCAAAAATACCGTAGCTCATCAACTGCCAACACCAGTGGATGTGGACAATAACTTTCAACTACTCAAAGAAGTGTATGACTCATTAAGTAGAGATGCTTTGAAAATCATGCTTTTAGAACAAACGCTATATTTCATACTGCTCTCTCTTTGCGAATCTGGTATCGATGTTTTCAATGTCTTTCAGTTCAATTACGAAGAAAGCAAACGTGAAGTCATCGCACGAATGATCACAAAGGAACCACAAAGAAAGTGGCAAATTCAAGATGTCGCCAAGCAGCTGTTTACCTCTACCTCAACATTAAGAAGGCATTTGCAGAAAGAGAATCTGTCGTTTAGCCAGCTATTGGTAGATGTAAGAATGGGGCTTGCATTGAACATGCTAACGTTCACTTCCTACAACGTTTCACAGATCAGCAACCGCTGTGGATTTGGTAGCGCCGCTTATTTTTGTGATGCCTTCAAGAGAAAATATCACTTAACGCCATCACAGTTCCGAGCTCAGTCTAAGAAGACCAGTGATGCGTCACTTGTCTCCACAAGAAGTGACGATGTGAGCTAACAACGCTCTAGTGGATGACGGATCGAGCGTAAAGCCTTGCGCTTTCTGCTCACTCTATTTTGCTTTTCATTTAAATCACCAATCATTGCGTCCAGGTAACGTTTTCTCTCGTCCTTCAGGAGTATGGTGTTTCGCTTTATGCACTAGAAAACTTCACGATATACCCAAGCCATCTCAAAGGCTGGGTCATAAAAATTAGATTTAGGGAAATATTATGTCTAATTCGATCACCGTTACATCTGATGACTACAACAACATCTGTCGATTACTGGATAACATTCCGAATTTCACCGACGAGCTGCTTAAATTAGAAGATGAAATTGACCGCGCATTGATTGTCGATGCACACGAGATCGACAACAATATTGTCACGATGAACTCTAAGGTGACGTTCAAATTCCTTGGTGAGGAAGAGCATATTCAGAAAGAGCTCGTTTACCCAAACCAAGTGAAAGATAACTCTCACATCTCCATACTCGCGCCGATTGGCATGGCACTTATCGGGCTGTCTGTCGGTCAACGCATCGATTGGATACTGCCAAACGGCAACAAGAAAACCATTGAGATCTTGGATGTCGTTTTTCAACCAGAAAGAAATATAGAGTAGAGATAATCCAACGAATAAACTCAATCATCAGCCATCACTCTTAACCAGAGTGATGGCTTTATGTTTTGATTACACTTGTGGCGGTGTGCCTTCTGCGTTTGACAGAACACAATCCATTTGAACTTTGGCACCTAGCGCGATGTTAGACACAGCAATCACGGTTCTTGCTGGCAAATCGCCATCAAAGAAAGTGGCGTACACCTCGTTGATTGCATCAATATCAGCGATGTCAGTCACTTGAATATTGACCTTAACCGCGTCATTCATCACGTGACCGATGCTCTCAACGATCGCTTTAATGTTTTTCAAACATTGCTCAGCTTGCTCTTTAGCTCCACCTTGAACCAGCTCATGGTTCAGTGCATCCATCGGTAGTTGCGCGGAAATGTGGTTATAGTGAGAAAACGCCACAGTTTGCGTTGCAAGCGCATCAAGAGGTGCATTCAGCGTGTTGTTTGCCTTAATCACAATGCCATGGCGATCTTCAACTTCTTGAGGAGGCGTACCGTCACCATGAGAAATCACGGCATCAATTTGTACTGCTGCGCCCATTGGTAGCGCTGAAGCCTGAATAACCGAGCGAGCAGGCATGTAAGCCACGGCTCTTGCGATCGCCGAATCTGGGAAGAAAGTACGGTACACTTCGTTCACTGATTCAATATCTGCTAGATCTTGCAGGTAAACGGTCGTTTTTACGATGTCATCTAGCGGAACATCAATGCTCTCTAGAATGTTCTTGATGTTTTGCAGACATTGATGAGTTTGTTCTTTTACACCACCTTCGACCAAGTTTCCTGTCGCTGCATCTACCGGCAACTGTGCGGAGATGTTGTTGTAGTGCGAGAATGCGACCGTTTGTGTAGAAATCGAATTGGTTGGTGCTAGATCAGTATCACGCGACACCTTGATCAAGTCACATGGCTTTTGGGGTGTTGTCCCCTCTCCATTAGAAATAAGCGCATCCATTTGTAGTAACGCTCCTTCAAAAGGCACCGCCTCAATCGCCAACACTGTGCGTGTTGGTAGAAGGTTAGTAAAGAAAGTCGCATACACCTTGTTTACTTCTTCAACGTCATGAATGTTGGTCAAGTAGACATTTATCTTAACGACATCATCCATTACATGATCAATGCTCTCTACAATTCTTTTAATGTTCAAAAGACATTGTTTGGCTTGCTCCTGAATACCACCGTCAACAAGCTGGTTGGTTTGAGGATCAATCGGAAGTTGAGCGGAGGTATTGTTGTAGTGAGAAAACGCAACACTTTGCGTTGAATGGCTGTTAAGTGGTGCAGTTTCTGTGTTTCTAGAGCATTTAATAATGGTGCCAGTCATTTTAATGTTACCTTTAATTAATGATAAAAGTATTTAACTTACGTGAACATCATTGAGGCTAGAAAGGAGAGCTATCAGCTATATTTCATTGCAATTTAATATAGAATAGAGTTAACCGCTTCTGTTATATCCATCTTTTAAACCATAGATAAATAGAGCTAAGATCAACAAAGAAGCGGTGATAATCAGAATCGTTCCTAATATATCGATTTTATTTAAAGAGAAAGTAATCATTCCGGATAGGACCCCAACAAGGATGACTAAATCAATTAATATGCCTCTAAATATTTTCATACCTCTCCTTTCACAAACAATCACATCGTAAGTAAAACTATAAGATTATGCTGATTATTTAGACGCAATTCATTACAACATGCGCGCATTATGTTTAATTTTTACGCGCTTTACATTTCAAGTTTCCCATTGCCTTGATGCAGCTTTTCCTACTCAAAATTTCATCTCTAATATCATTAATAAAATGAAACCAAGAAGAACAGGAAAAGGCCCACCTTTAATTTTATAAATTAAATAATTAAGTCATAATGTTTTGAAATAATAAGAAATGTTTCATGCCCACTTGTCGATATAAACTCCTATTTGATAGAGTCCAGTCGCTCATATGAATTGAGTAACCTACTCACAAATAACTTTATTCCGCTCTTGCACAACTTAGCCCTATCCAGTTTTGGTTAGGGCTTTTTTTGAGGTAGAAAATGAACTTAGAAAGGATTGACTATTCATCGATTGAGGACTTTGAGATTAGGTTAAAGCCCTTCAATGCCACATACTGGAACAAGATATTAAGTTTTCTCAATTCTATTGATGATGTCACCTCATTTTCTTACGATTCAGAAGATAACGTCTTTGTCGAATTAGACTCAAGCTTACTCTTCTACAACTGTGAAAATTCAAATAAATACAAGTTTAATTTCGATAACGTTTTTATTTGTAAGTTTAAGTCTATCGCCAGTGATGGGTATAACATCCGCTTATATTCGAATGGTGTTAATTTTTTATCTATTTAACGGATAGCAAGCCAAAAAAACATGTACGAGAAAACAGATAAGTTATGTCCAAATTGCTTTCGTTGGCTACTAAGAAATACTGCCAAAGGTGAGATATATTGCCCAGATACGATCTCATGCAGAGTGAAGGGCTCATTGATCATGCCTCCGTTAAAAGTCACCAAAGCGAGGCTAAGAAAAACCTTAGTTAACGAAATTAGAAAAGACAGACAGCACCAGAACCTACCGGTGATCAACCGAATTAATAAGCTCTTGAGCTAGAACATAACAAAAGAAGTGCTTTCACTTTGAAGCACTCACTAAAACTTGGATAAAGCGAGCAATCTCGCCCAAACCAATATAGATGCACACGACCACCACCGAGTATGCACATGCTCGGTGGTGCTACTTTATTTAAGCCCTAACAACGTAGAAAACAAAAGGACAAACAACAGATGAAAACTGTTATTCATGAAACCCTACTACGCTTATCTTCAGCCCCACAAGAGTCTCATGTTCAAATTAGGCAGGAGCTTTACAACACTCTAAAACTGCCATTCGAGAAGCAGTTAGCACTATATACCCATGTTCTTGGTCCAGTAAGTTCCGGTCAACTGTCCAGCAACCAAAGCTTAACCAGAGCGGTAGGCGATGCGGAAAGAATCATCCTAAGCAACAAATAATCGATAACGAGGAATAAGCTTTCTCACGCCCTTAACCAAAAAAGTCGGCCTCACCACTTTAAACGGTGAGGCCGACTTATATAGCAGAGTTATCTCCATGTCCTTGGGATTCTATCTCGCCTTATTTCTTTCTAAGTACGAAAAACAGAATAAACACAGATCCAATTGCTGAAGTCATCAGACCTATGGGTAACTCCTGACCGGGGATCAGCACTCGGCTCATTAAATCACTGGCTGAGAGCAGCATCGCGCCAATAAAAGCACATAAAGGCAATAGATAACGATGACTTGGTCCGGAAAATGGTTTCGCGAGATGCGGCACGATGAGCCCAACAAAGCCAATCACGCCACTTAAAGAGACAAAGATGGCTGTAGAGAGTGCCGATAAAATAAACACGGTCACACGGAGGAATTTGACGCTTACACCCAGTGAGTTACTGGTGTCCTCATCCACCAACATGGCATCGAGCGAACGCCAGCGCAGCATGGTAAACAGTGCGAGCACAATAACCCCAACCGAGGCAAACGGCAGATTTTCCCATTTTGCCAGCCCTAAGCCCCCCATCGACCAAAAGAGAATATTACTCGCCGAACGTTGATCGCCGGTATAAATCAAATATCCAGTAATGGCACTGAACAGGAACGAAACCGCCAATCCAGACAAAATCAGGCGCTCAACTCCTTGAGACTTTTGTAGAAAGAACACCAGGATGACCGAAGCTGCGGATAAGGTTGCCCCAGCAAATGCTGCCACCGGTAAAGACCATTGACCTAACGCCAAATCGAAATGGCTGATAACCGCAACAACGCCAGCCGATGCACCCGCAGATAACCCGAATAAGAATGGATCAGCCAAGTCGTTCTTAGTCACGGTCTGCAATAGCGCCCCCACCATAGCAAGCCCAGCACCAACTAAAATCGCAAGCAGAAATCTAGGAATTCGAATCTCACTCAAAATAACGTTGGTCATTGCAGGTAGCGAGGCGTGGTCAAAGGTAAAAAACTGATAAACCGAGGAAAAGGGTATGTCTATTGTTCCGTAAGAGAGCGAAAGGAACAGTATGACCGATAGCAACATCAGGCTTGCCACGATAGCAAGCCAAAACTTCACATTCGAGTTACTCATTAATCACGATACCAGCCTCGGGATGGAGCTTGGCTGCAATCTTCTTAATGGCAACCACATTGTTAGGACCAGGCGTCAGCTCACTGTACTTCAACCGTAAAAATTGACCATTTTTCACCGCATTCGTTTGACGCATTAGAGGGTTGTCACTCAGCGCTTTTATCGAGCTGTTGATCGCTGCATCATCTGAGCTGCCATAATCCACCAAAATGATCATATCGGGATTATGAATGGCAACTTTTTCCCATGGCGCGGTGCCCCAACTAAAGTTTTCGTTGCCCATCACGTTGACGCCACCAGCCGCTTTGATCAGCGCGTGAGGCATGGCAAAGCGCCCACTGGTAAAGGGCTGATCAATGCCTGAATCGTAAAGGAACACCTTCTTGGTTGTATAAGCTGCCACCTTTGCCTCTATTTCGTTGAGGTCTTTTTTCCAATTCTCGACTAAGCTCTGTGCTTTATCACTCTTATCGAAGACCTTGCCCAGCTTAAGGACATCGCCGTAAAGCAGTTCCATAGAAGCTTCTTGTTTCTTCTTAGTGATGTGAGCGCAGCTTTCGCTGAGTACCAGCGTCTTTACACCAAAGTGCGCCAAGTTTTGTGGCGTTAGATCGGAGCCAAATTTTAGACCGTAGTTCCAACCAGCAAACAGGAAGTCCGGATTCTTTTCTAGTAAAGGTTCTAGCGTTAAGTAACGCCCAGAGATTTCGGGAATATCACCTAAGTCTGCCTTGAACTGATCAGATACTTGATACCAACCTGTAATACCATTTACCGCCACCATGTTAGGTTGTAACCCCAATGCGAACGCCATTTCCGTCATATTGAGATCTTGGAATACCGCTCGTTTTGGTGCTTGTTCAAACGTCAATACGTCCCCACAGCTTTCAACACTGACGGGGTAATGTGGTTCCGTCGGTACATTGGTGTTTGCGTAAACAGAGACAGATAAAAACAACGGCATCAAGCATATTTTTTTCACGGTAACTCCTTAATCTATTTCAAAAAAACGGATCGCTTTTCCTGTTGTAGGATGTAAGAAATGAAGGGTATTCAAATCAAAAGTATCTTTTATCCAGTGAGCGTTGAGCGTATTTTCGACCGTATCGCACACCTGCATTTTGCCTCGATTAATGATCATCACTTGGTCGGCAAAGTATTCGGCAAGGTTTAAATCATGTAATACGGCAATCGTTGTAATCTGCTTATCCTTAACGATTTTGAGGAGCTCTATTCTCGCTTTAGGGTCTAAGTGATTCGTCGGCTCATCTAAAAGCAGCAACTTGGGCTCTTGCACCAACACTCGTGCTAAGTTGACGCGCTGAAACTCTCCGCCAGAAAGCTGCCCAACTTTTTGCTCTCTTAACGTCTCCAGTCCAAGCTCGGCGATCACGCGGGTAATGCATTCGTTGTCGTATTGGCGTGTGGAATAGTGAAAATGAGGAAATCGCCCCAGTGAAATATAATCAAGCACTCTCATTTGTGGGTCGACGGTATTATTCTGCCCCATAAATGCAATATATCTTGAACGCATTTTATGGTTATAACTCGAAAGTGGTTTACCCAGAAAATTCAATTCACCAGAGAGTATATTCACCGTTCCCATAATGGTGCGAATAAAGGTCGATTTTCCGCACCCATTAGGACCAACAACCGCTAAGAACTCTTTCTCTTTTAGACTAAAGCTAATATCCCTAACTAACTCCGTTTTAATGCCCAGTGACAATCCCTTAATGGTTAACACTTCTTTCACATTAATAAGCCTTGCTAGTTAATATTTAGCTATTATCAAATAAAAAAATCCGTAGTCAATAAAAACAGAAAATAAAAAATATGTTTTTAATTATGATTTAGAAATATATTCATTTTACTTAGAAATAGAGCCCTATCCTTTATTCATGTGAAACGAATAGCAAAGTTAATTGAAAAACTACTATATCAAATAGCTAAATTTACAATCGTGATAATAGATATGAAGTATAGAAAAGTAATTGACTGTAAAACGATAACGCTCAGAGAGTTTTATGTGGAACATCATTACATAATATATCTCTCTGAAGCCAAAGGACTGGTGTCCATCAATGACAGTAAGATCGCCATTACCTCTCCAACTATCTTGATGATTCCTCAATACAGCCGAGTTTGGTGTGACTTACGCAGCGAGAGCCCATCACAGTGCATTGAGGTTCAAATACTGACTGTCTCCAACCATACGATCGACTCTCTGATTGCTAAAGTTCCACAGCGGGCATTTGGTGCCAATAATATCTCTTACGCTATCAGTGACAACTTCGAGATAAAGGACAGATTCAAAATATTAAAAGAGGGGCATGACACCTTAAGTAACCACGTTTTAAAGACGTTACTGGTTGAGGAGACTCTATTTTTTATATTCTTAACAATGAGTTACTATGAAATGGATATTGTTCGAATGTTCAAATCCGATCATTACCAATCAAAGCGAGAAGTCATCACTCGGATGATAAGCCAAGATCCGACTCATAAGTGGCAAATTGAGGAAGTCGCCAGCAAGCTGTTCATCTCCTCTTCCACGCTAAGAAGACACTTGAATAAAGAAGACGTCTCTTTCAGCCAATTGCTGTTAGACGTAAGAATGGGCATTGCACTCAATATGCTGACGTTCACTTCCTACAATGTCAGTGAGATCAGCCATCGTTGTGGCTTTGGTAGTTCGGCTTACTTCTGTGATGCATTCAAACGAAAGTACAATCTTACGCCCTCAAAGTTCAGACAATATTCTAGAGAAAACAACGGTTCATCACTGCTGACACTCAAGTACTAATCACTCCCTCATAGCCAAACAAACACAATCGAAGCTCATAATCCACAAAACCTAAAAAAGCCCAATATTGGCGTTAATATTGGGCTTTCTATTATGTTTATAAGAACTGAAGCTTAGCCTTCCACTTTCGCTGGCTCGCCTTTGAACTTGTTTAGCACGGCAGTATGCAGACCATTCTGATACGCCACCGCAACGAGTACAATCACCACACCGATTGACTGCAATAGCGTCACCGACTCACCACTTGTAAATGGTGCAACAAGAACGGTAGTTATTGGGCTTAATAGCAATAGACCTGCAACAACGGTTGGGTCCAAGTTTACCGAACCAATTTGTACAAATACCCAAGCAACCGCATGACCAACAACACCTAAGATCACAATCCAGATCCAGTTGCTCATATTAATCGCATCACCCGCAATCGAACCATCAGCCGCTGATAGTGGCAGTTTGCCGTCGACAAGAACACCCGTGGTAATGTTGAAACCGTGCGTCGTCGCCATAACAATCGCAGCAGGGATAAGCTGAGCAAGGAATACCCACATCAGTGGCTGGAAGTAGCGACCTGCGTTCAGTGTGCCCGACTTACGGCTAGTGTAGAGGTATAGCGCGTAACAAATACCCGATTTAATACCCAGAATCGTACCCACTAGCGCAATTGGATAGCCCCACATGGTGCTTGGACCTTCGGATGGACCGCCTTCTAGAACACCACCCGCTAGAACAATACCGAACAACATAATCGGTACTAGGAACCAGAAGCTTTTCTCCGGCTTAAACTTATCAAACGTCATGGCAAGCAATGGCATGATGATGATCTGTAGGTTAAGCAAGATAGATGAGATGCCCGCACCAATAAAGAAGATCGCAAAGTTCCAAGAGGTCATATCAAGACCAAGGAAAATACCAGCGACGATAGCGAGTGCAAAACCTGATTTGTTAATTAAGCCTTTCTTTTTAATTTCAGAGACAGCAAAAGGAATTAAAACTAAGAAACCTACTAAACAACGTAAAAACGCGTTGGTTGCTGGTTCAAAGTTGGCCTCTTTTACCATGATGGCAGAAAATGCTAACGCAATAATACCAATCATAATAAACATATAAGCAAGTGGTTTGCTCATTTTATTTTCTGGTCCAGATGTGGACGCGGTTCTAACTTCAGACATAAATAGCCCCAGAATGTAAATAAAAGTAATATTGGATTTTTTAATTAACGCACATTGTTATTTAGCAAAATAAAAATATGCATTAATAAGCCATACCAGTACTCAATGACTGGTATGGCTTAATTAATACAGAGTTAAATAATTTTCGTAGGGAGACGCTAGGGTAAATATCGTTTTTATATTAAAAGAAGATGGATGCTATCTACGGTCAGGCAGCATGCCTTCTTTCAAAATAAAGCGAATAATATCTTCTAAACCAACACCGTCATGTAAGTTCGCGAAAATAAATGGACGATCGCCACGCATCTTCTTCGCATCACGGTCCATAATATCGAGAGACGCGTGTACATATTCAGCAATGTCGATTTTATTAATGATCAATAGATCTGACTTAGTGATACCCGGACCACCTTTACGTGGGATCTTGTCGCCTGCAGACACATCAATAACGTAAATCGTTAGGTCAGACAGCTCTGGGCTGAATGTCGCAGCCAAGTTATCACCACCAGATTCGATCATCACTAGCTCAAGGTCTGGATGACGCGATTGTAAGTCGTTCACCGCCGCTAGGTTCATCGAAGCGTCTTCACGGATAGCAGTATGTGGACAGCCGCCTGTTTCTACGCCAAGAATACGATCCGATGGCAGCGCGTCATGTTTTAGCAAGAAGTCCGCATCTTCACGGGTGTAAATATCGTTCGTTACAACCGCGATGTTGTAATGATCTTTAAGTGCTTTACACAATTTACGTAGCAGCGCTGTTTTACCAGAACCAACAGGACCGCCTACACCAACACGTAAACACTGTGTCATATTAATTTTCCTTTTGTTCTTTAAAGCAAATTAGCTTCGAAATAGTCTTGAATATTGCGTTTCATGTTTTGCACTTCCTAGCGCTAAGCCAGGAAGCGTTGGACCTAGCTCCCAATCCTCTAAACTGAGGGCAGATTCGACCGCTTCAACAAGCTTAGGTTGCAGTCGAATGCACAGACGCTGCGCTGCGGTATGCCCCAGCGGTAGTGCTTTACATGCCACCGCCAATTGGTTTTCTAACCATCCCCATGCAAAGCCAAGCAGGCTCTGCCGAACAGGAATATGGTTAAGCTGTGTAACCCAAGCAAACATGGTCACGTATCCAGGTTCTTGAAGCTGTTTTGCCCCTTCAACATGCAGCTGAGGGTGCATTTCAAGATTGGTCAGTAAGTCTATTAATGCTTGACCAAGACGAATGTCTTCTTCACATAACTCAGAGGTTTCGCGATTCGCTAACAGCCAATCGTTCCAAAACGTCACTTCTTGGCAATCACGATTCGCCCACGATCGATACAAGCGCGCTAGCACAGGTAATTCGCAACGCGATAAACCGTCATCAAGCACGCCTTCTAGCCACGCACCAAGCTCTTCTTCGTTTTTCACCCAACCAAGTTCAAAAGCGCTTTCTAACCCTTGTGACCAAGCAAACGCACCAATAGGAAGTGCTGGGCTAATAAATTGCATCAAGCCAAGTAGTGCTAGATCACCGACTTCACGATAAGAAGTATTAGTGTTCATGCTGATGCCCGTGGTGGTGACCATGAGAGTGATCATGAGCTTGCTCACGACCAGCATGTGCGTATGCACCCGATTCTGGGTCAAAAGGCGCTTGATGATGCGTCAATGTCGCACCAAGCAGCAGTGCTAATTCTTCAAGCACATGGTCCGGCGTCATTCGTACCCAGCAACGTCCGTCTTCATCCTGACCAACCGCAAGCAACGTGTGGCGGTTGCCTAAGTGATAACAAAGACGAGCGAGAGGAAGCGTACCGTTGATGTAAGCCGTCGTGACGGGTTCGTTCGCAGCATGGACACGAATCACTTCACCCGTTTTCGCTTCTAGCAGGTCGCCATCACGTAATACTGGTCCACGATCGAGAAACAAACCGACATCATGTCCCTTTTCCGTCACTCCTTTAAGGCGCCCTCGGATACGCAGCTCATAAGGAAGAATAAGACTATCGAATACCTCACATTCCGTATTGGTATCTAATCGTTTTGTTAGTTCAAGCATTGCAAGCCCTTACTGTTAATTAGAACAAATGGTAGCGTTGAGCCAACGGAACTTCTGTTGCTGGTTCACACGTCAATAGAACGCCGTCTGCACTTACTTCATAAGTTTGTGGATCTACGGTTAGTTCAGGACACACGTCGTTGTGCTTCATGTCTTGTTTGGTCTTGTTACGAACGTCTTTACACGCAACAAGCGGGCTGTTCAGACCCAGTTTTTCTTCTAGACCCGTGTTCATCGCAGCTTGGCTAACAAACGTCATGCGGGTTGCTGAAACTGCACGACCTAATGAGCCAAACATGTTGCGGTAGTGAACTGGCTGAGGCGTTGAGATCGCCGCGTTTGGATCGCCCATCGCAGCGCCTGCGATCATGCCACCTTTCAAGATAATGGATGGCTTAACGCCGAAGAATGCTGGCTTCCAAAGCACCAAGTCAGCGAATTTACCTACTTCAATCGAGCCCACTTCGTGTGCGATACCGTGAGTGATGGCTGGGTTGATGGTGTATTTCGCGATGTAGCGCTTCGCACGGAAGTTATCTGCGCCAAGATCTTGGTCTTCAGGAAGTAGACCGCGCTGTACTCGCATCTTGTTTGCCGTCTGCCAAGTACGACATACCACTTCACCCACACGTCCCATTGCTTGTGAGTCTGATGACATCATCGAGATCACGCCCATATCGTGAAGAATGTCTTCTGCGGCGATACTTTCACGACGAATACGAGAGTCTGCAAACGCAACGTCTTCAGGAATGTTTGGATCTAGGTGGTGACACTCCATCAACATATCCAGATGCTCATCAACGGTGTTGATGGTGTACGGACGCGTTGGGTTTGTTGAAGAAGGCAGTACATTTGGCAGTGCACACGCTGCAATGATGTCTGGAGCGTGACCACCGCCCGCACCTTCAGTGTGGTAGGTATGGATACAACGATCTTTAAATGCAGCCAGCGTATCTTGTAGGAAGCCAGATTCGTTCAAGCTATCTGAGTGAAGCGCAACCTGAACATCGTAGCGGTCTGCAACGTTCAAGGCGTTGTGAATACATGCGGCAGTCGCACCAAAGTCTTCGTGAATCTTCAGACTCATTGCGCCCGCTTTAACTTGTTGCTCAAGCGCTTCAGGCGTACTTGCACTGCCTTTGCCCAGTAGACCAATGTTCATTGGTAGATCATCGACCGCTTGCATCATCTTGCCAATGTGCCAAGGACCCGATGTGCTGGTTGTCGCTAGACTGCCTGTTGCAGGACCAGTACCGCCGCCAATCATGGTCGTTACACCGCTCATCAGCGCTTCATCAATCTGTTGCGGACAGATAAAGTGGATGTGTGTATCGATACCACCTGCAGTTAGAATTTGGTTCTCACCTGCGATGATTTCAGTACCAGGACCAATGATGATATCAACATTCGGCTGTACATCTGGGTTACCCGCTTTACCGATGGCTGCGATACGGCCTTGCTTAAGACCAACGTCAGCTTTAACGATGCCCCAGTAATCCATGATGATAACGTTAGTAATAACCGTATCCATTACTGCGTCATCACAACGCTGGCTCTGACCCATACCGTCACGGATGACTTTACCGCCACCAAATACGACTTCTTCACCGTAGTGCGTGTGGTCTTTTTCAATCTCAATCCATAGCTCTGTATCACCCAGACGGACTTTGTCGCCCGTGGTAGGACCGTACATGTCTACATACGCTTGTCTAGAAATCTTCATTACTGTTACCTTTACTTAGAATTGTTATCTAGTGAGCCCATCACGTCGCCACGGAAGCCGTAGACTTGACGTAAGCCAGCGAACGGAATCAGCTCCACTTCGCGGGTTTGACCTGGTTCGAATCGGATTGACATGCCAGCGGCGATCGCTAGGCGGTGACCGTAAGCAAGCTCTCGGTCAAAAGATAAAGCGCGATTCGCTTCAGCAAAGTGGTAGTGAGAGCCAACCTGAACAGGGCGGTCACCCGTATTAGAAACTTTCACTGGGATGGTTGTGCGGTCAGTACACAGCTCAATGTCATCTGCTTTTAGTTGGTATTCACCTGCAAACATGGCGGTCTCCTTAAATAATCGGGTTATGCACAGTCACTAGCTTTGTGCCGTCAGGGAAAGTTGCTTCTACTTGTACTGTTTCAATCATTTCAGCAATGCCAGGCTGAACATCAGCACGAGTTAAGATTTCACGACCTGCACTCATCATTTCTGCAACGGTGCGCCCTTCACGTGCACCTTCCATGATTGCGCAGCTGATCAGCGCAACAGATTCTGGGTAATTCAGCTTGATGCCTTTTTCTTTGCGTCTTTCAGCAAGCAGACCTGCAGTGAACAAAAGTAATTTGTCTTTATCTCTAGGTGTTAATTCCATCGTTTACTCCGTTTCATGATTTTCAATATAAAATCGCGTTATTAGATGTTTAATAAGGCGTTATAATTCGAGTTTGATTAAGTCAGCCAGATTCTTGGTATCACCGGTTCCATGCCAATGAGCATCGGACGCAATACTTCTCTCGCTTGTTGGAATAAGTCCCAAACTTCGTTTCTTTCGGTACCGAGATAGCGGATGACCAACACGCCACGACGCTCACTCACCGCCCAACGGTCGGACGCTGGCATATGCTCTCGAAGTGCTAAAATGGCTTGTTTTGGATCGTCTAGACCCACCGCCCACATATTGGCGTGAACCGTTGAACCACCTTGCCCCCACTTACCGGTAAAACGCGGATGAGTTGGGTCGATCGTTTGTCTTTCAAGCCACAGTGGCTTGCCATTTTGGTAGAGGTTAAATTGTTGAGTGATGCATCCACTGTTGAATGGCAACTCACTAGCAGGTCGCCCTAGAACGGTAATTTCCCAACCAAGACACTTGGCATTTGTACCCAAGTTGATCGTGCAAGTTTGGTCACCAATAGAACCATCAAAAGCAATCGACTCTTGAGGAAGCCACTCTAAAATGGCGTTATCCTCAACATCCAAGTTGGTATGTTGTTTCCACGGCACCAAGTTGCGGTCGGCTTTGTACAGCTTGTTTGCGGCGGGGGTTGTCACTAAAGCGTGAGCGTCACTTTGTACACCAATGTTGAAGTTCAGCTCGTCACCACTCACCAAGCCACCAGGCGGGTGCAGAATGTAAACATGGCAACAGCCGTCTTTACCCTCAGGATAGAAAGGTCTTTGGACAATCAGGGGTCCAAAGTGTCGTAGGGTATTTAATCGCGTGACACTGGAATTGCCTTCAGCATGCGCACCAAATTTTAATGTCAAAGACGCTAACCACTGACGATTGAGACCAAAGCCTTGTTCAACACGAGGTGTACTGGTTTTGTCAGTCGTTGTCGTTTGGAAATCTGTCATATGAACATACCTTTCTACCTACCTTTAAATAAAAAATTAGGATTAAAATGCTTATTACCGTTTCATTGGTAACGAATGAAATAGGTCAAACTTCAACGAATAACGCTGAATAGGAATAGAAATCACGAGTAATAAATAACGCCTAGTGAAAAGAGATACTTAATAATTCTCTTCTTTAATTTCACCTATGGCGTCACTATTAATAAACTTACACAATTACATGGATTTCTATATCGATGCTGTAACGAATGGACACAATATACAGGAATCAAGCGGAGTCTAAATTAGACATTTTGCCCAAAAGATTACAATATAAATGTCAGCATCACTTCATTATTAATGGAATGTTTAAAACTATTTCCGCATTACTAAATAAAAAATATAAACAGTGAATTTACTCACAATTTCTATCATTGCTAAACGATGAGATAAGAGTGAATTACCGGAAACCGCCAAACTTAAACAATGGATTTTCTGAAGCGGCTTCTGAACTGCTGAGGTGTGGTAAGTTTATTTTTTTTAAACACAGTGCAGAAATAGGCGGAGCTCTTAAATCCACTCAGGTTGCTTATCTTCAATATGCTGAAGTTACTAAACTTCAGATACCGAATCGCGACATTGAGCCTCACCTCGTTGAGGATGCAAGAGAAAGACTTCTGCTCTGCTGATAACCCTCTCCTCAAGGTAGAAATGCTGGTCGCCATAGACAAAGCCGCCGCCTCAAGCGTCCAATGCTTCCTCGGTTCACGCATAAGCAGATTGGACAATCTCTCAGAAACCGACAGGTCACTTTTCATGTTTAAGACGATATTGATGTCTTTGTTTTCCAGATGTAGGTGAATCAGAAGTTCAACCACACTCTGTCTAAGCAGCGCTTTATTCAACCGCCCCATACAACGATGCCCATCAACGACCCGATTCATTAAAAAGACATCACAAAAATCTTTGTTATGAGCTTTTAAGAAATTTCCGCCATCACTCGAACGGCACAATTTTCTGTTTCTCTTGTCAAAGATAAACTTGTTTAACTCATAAAGGTCTTGCTTAACAAAGCCAATATCAAAATCATTTAAGCTAATGAAGTCTAATTCAGACTGCTCAGTTAACTTTGATATATTAACGTGAACAAACGAGTTTTTTGGAATGATAATTAAGCTATTATTAAACTCCTGAACGGGAGAACCATTAATATTAATGTCTCCTTGATAACCTGAGACTCTGGCAAATATCGTCTTTTTAGTTCTGTAATTGTGTAGCCTAAAATTGCTGGCATTAATATTATGAAAAAACATTGCTATCAAATAATTAACATCTATATACTGTCAAGCATACTAGCAAGATAGTCGATTCTTTGTGCGACATGTATAGATAATCAATCCATAAATGAAGTTATATGACTTCAAATCTAAATCACTCCCCTACCCTTATAGAAAACTGGTCGCAGTGCCATCGTGAAAATGGCGTGATTTGATAGGAAAAGATGACCGGTCCGCTAAAAGCAAGAAACTCAACTAGCATAAGTGGTACTTCTTGGTGTTAGCCTCAGTTAGGCTTTTGACCACCCCTTCTTGTTCAAGCAGAGTGAGCGCTTTTTCAATAGGCAGTCTTAACAACCCTAGCTTTATCATTAACGTATCGACCGATACCAAAGTGTCGCCGATGGATGACAAGCACTGAACAATGCAATTTCTGGTCTTACTCATTGACTCGTAGTTGCTGATAAACCGCCTTTTGACGGCGACCTTCTCTTGCTTGCTCTTACATTGATTACCCAAATCCATACGAAACCAATTTAATTCTTCCAATAACACGCTGTATGGGTCGCCCAAGTTATCAATGACAACGAACTGATCATCCGTTGAGTTGATCACGGTGTAATCCACCCCCTCCGATATTCTTGTCTCGTTCCGTGTGTTTATACTCGAGTAGAAGCGAATGGTGTGACCAAGCAAGCTATCGCATTCTTTCTCCAACTTACCCGTAGTGACAGCCAAACCAACATCAATCAACTTATAGAACTCACGCACGATTTTGTGTTTTGGCTGATAGGCACAGTCCAAGTTCAGCTCACAGGTTGCACAGTGATAATGACATTTACATTGGACGTAGGATTGGTTGGAACCATCGTAGACCCAGTTATTGCGATAATTGATGTAATACATACTGCCCAGCCCCGTGTGGGTCACATTCACCTTGTTACTTTTTACCAACCGACTCATGGTGGTAACGAGCGTCTCTTGGTCATAAACACCTTTGATATAGAGGTTTTGAGAGAGCTCTTTTAGGCTCACCTTCTGCTCAGAGTTAAATAAATAACCAACGATTTGGTTCTCTAAAGCATCAAGGGCGTCGTTTTCTTTTTCCTCGAATTCTTTTTTGAACTTTCGGACTAAGATTTTCAGTTTATCTTTAGCCAGACGTATCACTTGAGCCTTAGAGATATCATGTGTTGGTTCTAACAAGGAATAGAGCTCAAACCCCGCGCCTTCAAACTGTAGGGTGCGACACAAGCCTTGCCTTAACGTTCTAATTTCTTTCTTTTTTCTCCCATCCACAGCATGAACACGCAAGATAAAGTGATGAATCTCTTTCGCAAAAAATACCAATTTCATAATCATAATTTAAAAATAAAGACCTGAAGAGCTCACTAGCATTTCAAGTGAGTGTTAGAAAAATCGGCGAGGTTAAATACGCCAGAAACAAGGAGACAAAACGACCACAATGGTGAGGATCTCCAAGCGTCCCATCAGCATTCCGAGGCTCAAAATCCACTTTGCTGCATCTGGCAGTGTCGAGAAATTGCCAGTAGGACCAATAATGGAACCTAGACCAGGACCGACATTCGCCACCGAAGTAATGGCGCCGGACAAGCTAGTGACAGGGTCTAAGCCTATGATTGCCAATAACATTGCGATAAAAATAATGGTTAATGCATAAACAAAGGCGAATGCCGTTACACCTTGCACAATACTGTCTGACAAACGCGCTTTGTTGTAACGCAAGGTAAAGACGCCAGAAGGGTGTACCAACTGAAAAACCTGTTTTTTAAGGAGTGAGGTCGCTATCTGAATTCGGAAGATTTTGAAGCCCCCTGACGTTGAGCCAGAGCACGCACCCATCAACAGAACGAAGCAAAACAAAATGGTTGGTAAACTCCCCCAACTGGAGAAATCGTCTAATGCAAAACCCGTGGTGGTCATCACCGTAACGATATTAAAGGTCGCAATACGAATCGCGTCGATAAACGGGTAATCGAGCTTCAATGCCAACCAGTAAGCAACAACCAAACTCAACGCAACCACCAACTTAAAATAGGCTCTGATTTGCGCGTCTTTCACTAAACACGACAGACTCTTTTGGTTGATTGCTGCCACAAACTGAATGAATGGCATACCACCCGCAAACATAAAGATGATCGCCACCCAATGAGCCATTGGCGAGAAGCCGTTCATGGAGGCATCGGTCGTTGAATATCCTCCGGTAGATACAGTGGTCAGTGCGTGGTTTATCGCATCAAATACAGTCATGCCAGATAACAAGTAGCTCATCACACAAAGAAAAGTCAGTAGCAGATAAACAGACAGGATACTCTTGGCAACACTCTTCATTCGAGGTGCACTTTTTGTTGACCAATCAGAGGATTCGGTTTGGAAGAGTCGCATCCCGCCAACATTGATCATGGGTAGAATAGCGATAGCCATCACGATGAACCCTACCCCACCAAACCACTGGAGCAGCGAACGCCAAAGCAATATGCTGGGTGCCATGTTATCAAGACCAGCAAGAACCGTAGACCCAGTCGTGGTGATACCAGACATGGTTTCAAAATAAGGTTCATCGCGGATAAGCG